>JAISMD010000035.1 GCA_031276935.1 Puniceicoccales bacterium | reverse complement strand
GGTCGGGCGATTACCTTTTCGGACCTGAATAATGTTTCTGAAAATAGCCACACCGCCAATTCTTTCGCCGCCATACTCGCGAAATACGGTTATATCCAAGACATTGCCGTTTGGGCCTGGGATTTCGATTACAAAGTCAAAGCCTATAAAAGGAATACCTCCAAAACCTTTCCCACCGAAATTTACAACAAATCAACGGGAAAAGTACACAATGATTTTAGGGGAGGAACTTTCCCTCTCAGCGTAGTCTGTGGCATTGTACAGTGTCCGAATTTCAATTACAAAACGCTTTTTAAGGGGAAATATCCCGCTGCCTATAGCCGTGGACTCCAAAGCAATGGCCGATGGTTGGACTCTTCCAGTAACAATGAGGGCGGTGTTTTTGGAAGCAAGGGTGGTCTCGTCGCCTACTACGATGGTTCCGTCGAATGGTACTCGGATACGGTCAATAAATTCACCAGGTATCCCGATCAAACGAAGACATCTAAAATTTGCGATGCCATTCCCAATATCCACCGCTCAATGGGAGGTGCGTCTAACACCGATTCTAATTTTCTGAGTTGGATCAACGGTAATGCCTGTGACATCTGATTCCACACTTCGCTGGAATTCGGGAAGAGATCAATGAAATCGGAATCAAATAATGCGCCCCCGTACCCATCGACCACTGCGATAGCGAAGGATAAAACAGAGGAGTCGAATGGAGGAATCAAGGATAAAAAATTGCCAAAATATCACGGAACCACAATGGAAATAAACGATGGCAATGTAGGTCGGTAGGACCGCAAATAGGAAAAAACTCAGGGTATTGACCAGCATGGTAAACTTCGTATCCCCGGACGCCAGTAGTACACTCAACGCATTCATAAC
Source organism: Puniceicoccales bacterium (assembly GCA_031276935.1). Classification (GTDB taxonomy): domain Bacteria; phylum Verrucomicrobiota; class Verrucomicrobiia; order Opitutales; family LL51; genus LL51. The sequence goes on along the minus strand of JAISMD010000035.1, from coordinate 5,422 downwards.
AATCACGTCCAAAGCAAATACAAACCACGCCCAATGTAGCATATGCCGTGCAATGCCATAGGCCTCACTTCCCCCCATTTCTTTCAAAAAGAGCCCTATGAATCCATCGGGGTAAATCACCATCCCTAGAAGGGAAAAAATAATGGAAATAATCGCTAAAAATAACCAGGAACGGATATTTTTCCTCACAATTTCGAAGGTACGTGCCCCAATGGCATTGGAACAAACCGTACGAACTCCAGCCGATATCCCTTCCACAACGGGGTAAAATAGGAGATATATGGAATGGGATATGCTGTAACCTTGAAATTCTACTTCCGTCACATGTTTAACGATAATTTGTGTCATCGTCGCCCAAATAAAGGAACTGATGAGGCGATTTAATGCATTGGGACTCCCCACCTTTAAACATTGCTTCAAAAGCTTTGGACGAAAACATATTTGCCCCGTTCCATAAATTTCCCGATTGGATTTTTTCAGGAATATGCAGAAAAGCAATAGGGTTAATAGGCTCTGGGAAATGACCGTCGCCACGGCCGCCCCCACGATACCATATTCCGGAATGCCTCCCCAACCAAAAATGAGTATGCAATCTAAAATAGCATTTAATATGCCGGAAATAATGGTTGCTACGGAAACAATTTTCGTCTCGCCACGGCCCACAAAAAATGCGACTAGAGCTCCGTAACCAATGACCGCTATGGGTATGAAAAGTAAGATAATCCTCATATAAGGAATACCCAATTGGGCAATATTGTCCGCCAATAGGAGGGGTGGTCCCCATAGGGCGATGGGAATAAATAGGGCGAAAAGCGCTAAACAAAGCCAAATCATCTGCCAAATAAGAGGACCAATTTCCCGGAAACGCCGTGCCCCATTGTATTGCCCGACAAAAACTTCCGCGATGAAGGTAAATTCCAGAGGCGTAAAGTACAATGCCCAACACCATTGTATGGCACCGAAACATGCGTTGAAGGCCTCCACCGAATAGCGACTCAAAATCATGCGATCCACCATAACCATTAGGCTGGATACCGCTGAAGTGAGAATCATTGGCCAGGCTATGCTCAGCAATTCCCCAATTCCTCCCGAGGAATATTTCGTTAAATTTACTTTATTCATATCGGATTGCGATTACCTTCCCTACTCCTTTTATTTTGAGGTAATCGTCGGGAAAGAAATTTTTAGAAACGCTCCCCGAATTTTCACTGGAATAGAAATGTTCTAAGGGGAATCAATCCCAATTTTTCTATTTTTAAGCAAAATAATTTCCCACTGAAAATCCCCCTTCCCTACAAAAACATTTCCGCGGAAAATTTTTCAAATCCGCCAAGGGAACAATCGGGATAGGCGAACACCATTCTTTGCTAAAAAAGTCCTTCGATCCGCCTCCGAACCTAGGGCAAAATATTCCCCGTGCTGTGATCTTTCAAGCAATCCGAAGGTGATTTCCGTAAAGGCAATATTTCCCGGATGATCGCTCCCCACGGTCCATTCTCCATTGTACATTCGCGAGGCCTGTAAACCGGTATGGGAATAATTCAACGTCAATCCATCGTCCCCCAGTCTAACCAGGTGTACCTCGAAGCAAACTACGTTCTCCGACAGTAAGTTGGAAAGATTTACAATCCCGTCCGCAGAAAAGGCTTCATCGAGATTGTCTTCCGGATTGATCGCTTTACTGGCAGCGATATTCAACATGAACCGGAAAAGCCCAACCGCCGATGCCATCCCCCCACTGACGGGAGAGGGTAAGGGGGCCAAACTGTAAATAACGGCCCGGGGACCTTCGGGGGATTGGATAAAGAAACTCAGGGAAGGGTATCCGTTAACGGGTTTATTCGTTTGAAATTGAAAGGGATAGGCATTTTCGTTGATCAGTAAATTCCCCAAAGAAACGCTCTTATTTTCCAAATCTCGTTCAATTTCATCCAGCATTTGATAGGCTTCAAAGGTCAATTTCGGCTTAGCGTTTTCGCATTTTTTGTAGTGCAACAGCGTATTGATTCCCACCAAACTAAAGGTGGCGATTGTCACCGTAATCGCAGCGGCGATCATTACTTCCAGTACGGTAAATCCCCCAATGTTTTTCCCAAAACGCATAGAATTTTTTCGCACGCTACTTTTTTCTTCATTGATGTCGAAATAATTTTTAAAATTTTCTTGAATCGGGTGAATTTTCGTCCACCTTTTACTTACCGTTCTATGGAGAAACGAATTTTCAGTTTCTGGGCAAACATCCTTCGCACTTTGAAAATCTTACCGACCTATCCGTCCAAAATCTCCAAGGAAACATTACAATCACTGCCCCTAAGGACCTACGACGGCCCTATCCATTTCATCGACAACGAGGGGAATGCCCAAAAAGCCGTCAGGAGAATTATGGGGGAAAGCATTCTCGGTTTTGACACAGAAAGTAAGCCGGCTTTCCTAAGGGGAGAAAAGTATTTACCGTCCATTGTACAGATCGCCACGGCGAATGAAGTTTACCTATTTCAATTGGCGAAATTGAAAAAACTCCACGCACTGAAACCGATTTTTGAATCCCAAAACCTAATCAAAGCGGGCATTGCAATCCGGGATGACGTTTTAAAATTGCAGGAAATCGAGAATTTCAATGCGGCCAAATTCCAGGACATTGGTACTTTGGCGCAATCTCTGGGGATTGAGCAAACGGGTATGCGTAATTTAGCCGGTATTTTTTTGAAATGTCGTATTTCGAAGGCTTCCCAGGTAACCGATTGGTCCCAGGAAAATTTATCGGCGAAACAGTTGACCTACGCCGCTACGGATGCTTGGATTAGTCGCATACTTTACTTGGAGGTCAAAAAACATATCCCATGAAAACCTCAATTCTGCTACGGGCCGACGAATACCTCCTCCTCCATCACCTAGCCCCAACGCGTAGCCAAGCCCGGGCCATGATTTTAGCCCACTCCGTCCGTCTATCCTCCGATAATATCGTCGATAAACCGAGTCGGAAAATCCCCATCGATGCATCCTTGAAAATTGACGCATTCCCCCAGTTCGTGAGCCGTGGGGGAGAAAAATTAGCTGCATTTTTGAAACAATTCCCCATCGAAATTAGGGGAAAAAACATTCTGGATATCGGTGCGTCTACGGGGGGATTCACCGATTGTCTCCTGCAAAAAGGTGCCGCTAAGGCGATCTGCATCGACGTCGGCCACGGTCAGTTACACCCTAAATTACGGCAAGATCCCCGCGTTTCAAATTTTGAAAATATCAATGCTAAAGACCTTAATTCCGATTTTTTCGCCGGGGAAACCTTTCCCATCGTTGTCTGCGACGTCTCCTTCATTTCCCTGAAAAAAATACTCCCCGTTATTTGGTCATTCGTTGTTTCCGGTGGCCATCTTATTGCACTCATTAAACCACAATTCGAGGCGAAAAAAAATTATATGAATCGCTGTAAAGGCATCATTCGGGATCCGTTGGTCCAGGAATCCATCCGCAATGATATCCTGCAATTCGCTGAAAATCACCTCCCCCTATCCCTGTGCATGGGGGTAATGGATTCGCCCATCTTGGGTAGTGGAGGGAATCGGGAATTTCTATTCGGTATTCAAAAAAATTAGATCCCACCACCATCGTCCCAAATTAGAGGGAGTAAATATCCATGGGGATTTATGGTTTCACTCCAACTTTTCTAACGACTAGGACATCATTTCGTGGAAAGCATTCCAAAGACCACCGGCTAAACCTACCACTCCCGCAGAAAATCCATTTCCGACAAAGTGATCCACTACGGCACCCACTGTCTTCGCAACTCCATCTGCAATTCGCGCCCTTGTTGCCGGAGTAATTTTCTTACATCTTTTCCAACAACAGGAGTAACTATTTTCATCAAATTCATCCTTAAAATTCTTTAGAACCGTGAACATTGCCTGTTTTAGTGGAGACATCATTTGCCTAAAAAAATCATCGAGAAAATGTTCCACTTGTTGGATTACCGCACCGGGAATTTGGGGCGAAATTAAGGCAGAAAGCCATAGAACGATCTCATCCATAACATTGCGTTTTATCTTGTTGAGGATACCATCCTTTCCCTCTATGGATTGTTCCGCATATCCATATATGGCAACGGATACCTTCGCCGGACGTTGGTCCCGAGTAACATATTGAAAAGTATCCGGATCCACTAGAGACAAATTGAAAATCTCCTCCAATTCGGAGTTTTTTAAACCCCGTGCACCGGTAATTTCCACCTCAAAACTATGGAGGGTCAAATCAACGAAGGCCGGAAGTATGGCATAAAAATACTTCTTAATCAAAATGGGCATGATTGCAGCTAATTGCTGTTCCTTATCCTGGATAGAAGGTAATTCACCACCGGCACAGCATACCGCATCCTCCATGCGACTCAAACATCCCGTAATGGTCGCCTTTGGCCTACCCATTTCTCTGAATCTTCCCTTTGCCTTATTTTCATCTTTCCGGTCTAGGTTCGCCAAATCGCCGGAACTGGACGATCTTCTCTGTTCAACGGATGAATCCATATCCCTTCCTTCCAATTGTTCCCCGAATGACCGTGGGGTTTCATAGTATTTCGTTGCTTCGCTACACCTTCTACGCTCAGCGGGAACCGAAAGAACCGATAGCCTTGGAGGTCTTTTTGAGCACATTTTTTTCCTTTCATGGGATGTCGCTTGGGAGGCCATCTCTCTTCTCTGGGGGCCTAAAACATATTGGTTCCCCGGCTGCGTTTGCCAACTTAGAGGCATCATTTCTGGCCCACCTGGTCCAAATATTATCCCCTCCGCTTCCCTTTGGAAAGGTAAATCAGAGGAGGAAGGCCGAATTCTGAATATCCCATCCGATTTTGAAATTTTTTCCGTGACCCTTGACAATGGTATTCCGCCAATTTCTTCTATTGTATCGCTGTTTTCCTCCTCATCGCTGCCACTACTAGCACCTTCACTGCCATACACATGGCCGAAGGTACAATACCCCCCTATGATCAGGGCCAGAATATAAATTCTTCTTTTTATTTTCATAGAAGGCTATTCTATGAATTTTCTATAAAATTTACATAAAAACCATAGCTAATCTTTACACAGAACATTCGATGTTTATTCTTTAATTATACTTTTTAAAAAACGCAAAAAAATATTGACAAAAATATTTTAATATTTTCCAAAAAGTTTTTTCTTCTAGTTTCCTATTTTCAGGGAAAGGGACATAGAAATGGCGAGGAATTAGGAAAAGTTTTTCCAGAAAATAGCTAAAATTGCCGGTAACATACGGTAGTTCTTTTCTTCTAGTTTCCCATTTTTTACAGAAGCTAATCAGATAACGGAATTACGGATAATTTGCATTTTATTATCGTGGATTGCCTGGGCGATCTCTCCCATCAAACTCATAAAATATTCCCGCGTACTGTCGATGTCCTTCAACGAATTTT
>JAISMD010000037.1 GCA_031276935.1 Puniceicoccales bacterium | reverse complement strand
TTATTTCTTCTTTTCCGATTTCCTATTTTCCTTGTACCGGCCTCGTAGGAGGTAAACAACTTATCCGATTTTGCCAATGAAATAAATAAAATTTTCCCATGATTTTCCCTGGATTTTTTATGAATTTTGAGATTTTGCGATTTTGCGCTGGATTTTTTTTATTTCTATTCATGATACGATACTGCTGGGGTGACCGTGATTTTTACTCTTGCATTCATTCCTTACTCTTTTATATAAAAAAGTTAACAGGGCGAGCGGTGTGGCTGTCAAGCCGGAATCTCCGGAAGGCAAAAATGTCGCCACTTGTACATACTGTCTGATGGCAGAGGCAACGAATCAAAGTAAAACACGGCACATCCAGCTTTTTCGACGAAGTTTTATTTTCCCTCCGAGGAGCGAACTTTGCCTTGACCTTAGTTTCCCGATTCTTAGCTCTGGGCGAAAGGAGAGATGGCTGAGTGGTCGAAAGCCCCTTCCTGCTAAGAAGGTAGTCCTGCAAAACGGGGCTCGAGGGTTCGAATCCCTCTCTCTCCGCCAGGATATAAAAAACATATAAAAACATTTACGGAAAATGTTTCGCCACGAACATCCTTTTGCGCCGATTTTCGATGAAAATTCCGAGGTATTGATTTTGGGATCATTTCCATCCGTTATTTCCCGGAGGGAGAATTTTTACTATGCGCATCCCGGGAATCGATTTTGGAAAATCATGGTTTACCTCACGGGGACGGATCCTTTTCCCGGCAACATTGAAGCCAAAAAAGACATGTTATTCCGGCATCAAATCGCCCTATGGGACGTGGTTCAAAGTTGTACCATCGAGGGTTCGCAGGACCACCGCATTGGCAACGTCACTCCCGTTGATCTCGGGTCCTTTTTGGAGCGGGTTCCCATAAAAAAAATATTTACCAATGGGCGCAAAGCCCACCAATTATTTCATCGTTTTTTCGCAAAATATAAGGATTTTGATGTAAAAATTTTACCTTCGACGAGTGCTGCGAATGCGGCCTTTAATTTTACAAAATTAGCAGAAAAATGGCGCATAATTTTACCTTTTCTAAATAATTGACGGGATAAAATTCACTTTACTTTTCCGGGGGGTATTGCAGATTAGGCTGTATGGATCTCCCAAAGAATTCCCCAAAAAGAATCATGATATTTGGTCGCCCGGGCAGTGGGAAGTCGACCTTCGCCTACGAATTGCATCGGAAGACGCAGATTCCTATTTTCTACGTAGATAAATATTTTTTTGGGGCCAACTGGAAGACGAAATCCCCTGAAGAATGCTTCGAAATTCAACAATCTTTTGTTCATCGCCCCAGTTGGATCATTGACGGCAACAGCATAAGTTGTCCCGACAGTTTTGAACAACGTTTTGCCCTGGCTGATTCCGTTATTTACTTCAATTTTCCGCGATGGCCCTGTCTTTTTCGGATTCTAAAGCGACGTTTTTTTAGGGACAAAAAGATTTACGATCGCGCCGAAGGTTGTCGGGAATCCATCAGCTGGGGATTATTAAAATTCGCATGGAATTACGAAGCACAACTTACTCCTTTCATTGAAAAAATAAGGGAACGATACCCTGATAAAAATTTTATGGAAATAAAAAAAATGGAAAACCTTGATAATTTTATGAAAAATTTTACTTAATTTCCATAGTATATTTTCCTAGATAAAATACACAATTTTTCTTGTTTTTTTACGTTTTTAATTTTTACATTTCAAATAAAAATCTACATTTTTTGACCCTGCTGTGTTTTACACTATGGCTTTTCGAAGGCCAAGGATTCGAGATCAGCGGGGGTTATTTTTTTAGGAACGTTTACTGTGGCAAAGCTAGGAGTTCCGCCGCCTTTAGCTTGTAATTTTTCTGCAAATTGCTGAGCCATATGGGCCGCACTCCATTTTTGATCGGTCGCGCTGGAGGAACAGGCGATGGCAATTTGTGCTCCAACGGCTAAATTCCCGCCCAAAATCACCACATCGCACTTTTCCTGTTTAATCGCCACCGTAGTCAAAGAACGCAGATCGTTGGCGGCTTCAATTTCAAAAACTCCGTAAATTATTTTTAAATTATTCCGACAAAATGCCCGATGACAAATCTCATCAAACAGTTTTCGATTGTTTTTTTCCAGAATTCCGTGCAGACGACGTTCCAAAGCATTTTTAGTCTCCCGTAATTGTTGTACTTTGACTAAAATTTCATCATTTTTTACAGAAAATTGCCGTTCCAATTGGGTCACAATGGCCACTTGTCGATTGACGTAATTTCTGACCGCTTCGCCTACTACGCCCTCAATGCGACGAATTCCAGCAGCGATGGCACTTTCTTTTACAATTTTAAAAAATCCAAGTTCCCCGGTGGAGGAGGCATGGCACCCTCCACAGAGCTCCATGGACACATCGCCTATGCTCAAAACACGGACCCGCTCGCCATATTTCTCACCAAAATGGGCGATACAATTCGGAGGAACTTTCTCAAAGGGTATCTCTTCGGCCGTAATTTGTAAATTGGCGAGCACGGCATCATTGACAAATTTTTCAATGGCAGTCCCCGCTTCCGAACCCAAGGACGAAAAATGGTTAAAATCAAAGCGCAAACCGCATTCGTCCACATAGGATCCGCATTGCTTAATGTGTTGACCCAAAATTTTCCGCAACGCCCCATGTAATATATGGGTCGCCGTGTGATGACGCTGAATCTCCTTCCTCCGCCCAATATCAATGCTCAAAATAACCCTTTCACCCCCAATGAAACCCGGGTCTTGGATGATTTTATGTAAAATATTCCCCGATCGATCGTAAATTGTGTCGACAATGGCTACGGATTTCCCTCGGTAAATCAATTCACCGCGATCCCCGACTTGTCCGCCTTTCTCCGCATAAAATGGAGTTTTTTCCGTAATAATGTAGGTGCAGTCTTCCCCTTTGATGGACTGTAAAATTTTTGTTTCGATATTCTCAAACTGCTCGTAGCCAACAAACTCCGTCCGTGGACCTGAACTTTCCACTGCGATTGTAATTTGTGATTTTTTTTGCGTACGCCGTGCCCGTTCCCGCTGTTTTTCCAGCTCGATTCGAAACCCCTCCTCGTCCACGGAAAATCCCCTTTCCTTCCCCATTAATTGGGTTAAATCCAAGGGAAAACCGTAGGTGTCGTAGAGCGTGAACGCGTCGTGACCACTAATTTCGCCGTTCCTCGACTGGGAACAAATGTCCTCCAATAGTAAAATCCCCCGATCCAGCGTTCTTTCAAACATCGTTTCTTCCGCATCAATGGTGTCGAGAATCGTCGTTCGTCGCTGTTGTAATTCCGGAAATACGGGAGACATTCGTCCGATGATCACCTCCACTAAATCGGAAAAACTTCCCCGGGGAAGCCCTAGCCGCTTCGCAAATATTATGGCACGCCGTAAAATCCGCCGCAAAACGTAGTGGCGACCCTCGTTACCGGGCAAAATCCCATCCCCTATGGCAAAAGTTAGAGCCCGTATGTGATCCCCAATGACCCGAAAAGCAAAGACAATGCGTTCCTGTTCCCCCAGCGTTTCCCGATTGGTCGCAACGGTTCCTCGGTAAATTTTTCCACATAAATTTGTAATTTTTTCAAAAATATT
>JAISMD010000010.1 GCA_031276935.1 Puniceicoccales bacterium | reverse complement strand
TTGGAACCGCTTTGAAATGGAAGATGATCGTGGTAGCAAAGTTTGGGTAGATAGGCATAGGCGTCGATCAAATCCTCTTTGAAACCGGTGGGATGGGGGGACAAAAAATCTATGCGACGAATAGGATCAATGCTGTGAATCTTTTCTAAAAGCTGTACAAATGGACTTTTCCCTTTAATCCAAGGCATCTTGGCCGTTCCGTAGTGATTGACAATCTGTCCCAGTAAGGTGATTTCCTTCACACCCCGTTCACCGAGCCAATAAATTTCATTGAAAATGTCCTCCATGGGACGGTACTGTTCCGGTCCCCGCGTCTTGGGTACGATGCAGTAGCTGCAACGCATATTGCATCCCTGCATAATCCCGACAAACATGGAGGGTTTAAGTTGATTTTGTTCATGGGCTGCGGCGAATTCTTTGTCAATGGGACGTATTTCCCGGTCCACGATGGAGTGTCGATGATCCCGGATGAGTTGGTCGAGATATTCGGGAATTTTTTCCACGGCATTGGGGCCGACGATGAGACGGGTGTTGGGAGATTTTTGCCGTAGTGTTTCACCGAGATTCTGTGCCATGCAACCGAAAATACCAACCAATTTCCCTTGATTTTTTCCGCGCACAAGGAGATTGGATTTCCCTATGGCCTTTGCCTCGGCTTGTTCCCGTACGCTACAGGTATTGAGGAGAACGATGTCCGCGGAGTGCTCGTCCCCAACGATACGGTACCCACGATCCTCCAATATCGCCCTTAGACTTTCCGATTCCCGCTCATTCATTTGGCAACCGTAGGTCTTGATATATACCCGTTTCTCCATGCTATCTGCTAGAATTGAAAAAATATTTTTGGCGTAAATTAAATTTCAGGTCTCAGGGAGGGAAATAAAATAACGTCGCGGATGCTTTCGGCACCGGTGAGTAGGACAACGAGGCGATCAATACCGATTCCCATACCTCCCGCGGGGGGCATAGCATACTCAAGGGCCAACAGAAAATCATTATCCAAATTTTGCACATCTTCTCCGATTTGGGTTTCAAACATTTGCCTTTGAATAAAGGGGTCATTTTGTTCCGAGTAGGCGGGGGCGATTTCCTGACCGTTGATACACAGTTCGAAGACATCGAGTAAATTGGGATTATTTTGGTTCAATTTAGCGAGGGGACAAAGTTCCTTTGGGAGTTGGAGGACGAAGGTTGGGTTCAGGAGTTTAGGTTCGACCAATTTACTGTAGGCGGCCTGTGTTATTTCGAAATCTTCGCTGGCGTCGTCGACTTCGATATTTTGTTGGCGGCAGATGCGAAGTTTTTCCTCCCGGGATTTGGAAAACCAATGGGGATCGTCCATGGCTTCCGTGACCAAATCGGAATAATTTGCCCGTCGCCATTCCCCACCGAGTTCGATGGAAACGCCATCGTAGCGTTGGATTGTGGTTGTACCAAGAACGGTTTTGCAGAGATGGAGAATGAGGCTTTGGACAAGTTCCATCATGGTAAAGTGATCGGCGTAGGCCTGGTAGAGTTCGATCATGGTGAATTCGGGATTATGTTTCCGGGAAAGACCTTCGTTGCGAAAGACGCGACCCAGTTCGAAAACGCGATCGAAACCGGCAACCAACATGCGTTTCAGGTAAAGTTCGAGGGCGATGCGGAGATAGAAATCGTGATTCAGGGCATTCATATGGGTTAGGAATGGTTTAGCGGCGGCACCTCCGGCGATATGGTGGAGCTTGGGGGTTTCGACTTCGGTGTATTCCCGGTCCCAGAGGAATCGACGGATTTCCCTAATGATTTGGGTCCGTTTAAAGGCGCGATCCCGGGATTCCGGATTGACGATAAGGTCCAGGTAACGTTGGCGATAAATTTGATCATCGTTGGTGAGGCCATGCCATTTTTCCGGGAGAGGGCGGAGGGATTTTGCGACGAGGTTAATTTTTTGGGCGCGGAGGGTTATTTCCTCCGTTTTAGTTTTGAAGAGGGGACCGGTGACGCCGATGATATCGCCAATATCGAATTTTTTGAATGCGGCGTAGGATTCTTCGCCCAGGTCATTTTGGGAAACGTAGACTTGAATTTTACCGTCGCGGTCGAGAAGTTTAATGAAACTGGCCTTACCCATGTCGCGGAAAACGACGATACGTCCAGCCAGGGAAAACCATTCATTGGAATGATCTTCGTAGGCATTGAGGGCTTGTTTACTCGTATGGCTTTGGGGGACATTTTGGCGGAAGGGGTCGAAGCCGTCACGGCGCATTTGGGCGAGTTTCATTTTTCTGACGTGAAAGACGTCACTCGAATCGGGTATAGGGACAGAATCCATGGTAGATTAGGAGCTAGAAAAGGCAGAGAAAAAGTAAAGAAAAATAAAAAAAAGGCAAATCAGGCAAAACACCCTTGACTTTTGCATTTTTTTCACGATCATAGTCGTACGTATGGAACAAGCGAACAAGCGAACAAGCGAACAAGCGAACAAAAGCTTAAAAGCTTTTACGCTGATTGAAGTCATTTTTGTCTTTGCGATTATCGCAATTCTACTGGCGATTTTGTTGCCGGGGATGGGCACGATAAAACGCAGTGTACAAAAGCTGCGGGATGTGTCCCATCTGCAAAAAATCCGGGGGGCCTGGTATGAAGCCGTCGTCAATCGCGGCTGGGAGACAGGGGATGCCGACGCACCAACTTTCGCTGCAAAGTTAGCAGGGATGCAGAGGACTAGTCTTTCCGATATGATTTTGAATGATCCTCATGTTTATGTTTCCCCGGGTGATAAATATGCTTCGGAAGTTGTGAAGGAAGCAATTTGCTACGTGAGTGAGGGTGACATCATCCGAAACTATCCGTTTGCCCATGTTGATCATTTTATGCTGAATGTCGGTGCTATGCCTTTTTTTAGCTACTGCCTAATTACAAATTTACCGGCGAATGCCCCGCTCGACACGACGCCCTTTGCCTTTACCCGTGGCTTGCGGGCGGATGGAAAATGGGACGAAAAAGCGGGACTCTATGGTTCCAGTGGCGGCTATGTAATTTACTGCGACGGGCACGTTGTTTGGTTCGACGGATCAAAGCCGGCGAAGTTTTTGAAGTGGGATAAATCGGGTTACACGAACGATATTCGCCAAGTGGTACCGAATTACACCTGGATGTCCTGCGGTCATGGCGTCAAGACGGATTACACAAGCGACGGCTCTCTGGTCATACTTTTCCACTACGGCACCGGCGGAGCGTAGAAATTTTTAATTTTTTTTAATCGAAAATTGATGATTTTCGATTCCGTTTTCGCGTAAAAAAAATTATAATATTTCCTTGACATCGGGTATTTTTTGTTGAGAATTGGGAAAATGTTATGGAAAAGTACAACGCAACGCAACGCAACGCAACGCAACGCAACGCAACGCAACGCAACGCAACGCAACGCAACGCAACGCAACGCAACGCAACGCAACGCAACGCAACGCAACGCAAAAGCTAAAAGCATTTACGTTAATTGAAGTGATCTTCGTCTTCGCGATTATCGCGATTCTACTGGCGATTTTACTGCCCGGAATGGGCACGATAAAACGCAGTGTGCAAAAGCTGCGGGATGTTTCCCATCTGCAAAAAATCCGGGAGGCCTGGTATGAAGCCATCGTCAATCGCGGCTGGGAGGAAATAGGGGATTGCGATGCCGGAGATTTTGCCTGGTTCTTGGCCGGATATAATAGGCACAGTCTTTCCGATATGATTTTGAATGATCCCCATGTTTACATTTCTCCGGGAGATAAATACGCTTCGAAAGTTGTGAAGGAAGCAATTTGTTACATGAATAGTGAGTCCATAATCAAAAACAACGATGCGTTTACCTGTGTTCAGAATTTTATGGCTAATGGTAGTTATCTTGTATTCAGCTACTGTCTCATTACAAATTTACCCGCGAATGCCCCGCTCGACACGACGCCCTTTGCCTTCACCCGGGGCTTGCGGGAGGATGGAAAATGGGATGAAAAATCCGGACTCTACGGTTCCAGCGGCGGCTATGTAATTTATCGGGACGGCCACGTTGTTTGGTTCGACGGTTCAAAACCAGCGAAGTTTTTGAAATGGGACAAATCCGGTTACACGAACGACATTCGCCAAGCGCTACCGTCTACCGCTCATATTGTCTGTGGCGACAATCTCAACACAGATTACACAAGCGACGGATTCGTAGTCATTATTAATAGCTACGGCGAAGCGTAGAAATTTTTAATTTTTTTTAATCAGAAATTGATAAATTTTAATCATCCCGGGAAATTTTAAAATTTTGTCCTAAAACCATTGTCGAATGAGGGAAAAAAAATAGCCTGCGGATTATGGATTGGATTGGTTCGCGCTACGTGGATAATCGCTGTACCCTCTTCCAAGGGGAAAGCGGTGTCCTCCTCGATATCCCCTCGTTGCCAGGGATTTACGGTGTCGGTGAAATCGGTCCCCATGCCCTGAAATTCATCAAAGTGCTCCACGATACGGGACAAAAATTGTGGCACGTCCTCTCCCTCCATACCTTCCACCCGGAACGCCTCTTTACCGGAACTTCCTATGGCTGGAATACTTCACTCATCTCCTTCGCCTGGTTGCGGGACGATGCACTCATCTCCCAGGAGGAATTGTCCCTGTTCCAGGAGTGCCTCCCCAAAACCAATGGATCAATCGAAGCGGTCTATGACCTCCGTAATCGCTTCCTAAGCTATGTTGCAGAAAATTTCGATCAACGGGCTTCCCCAAAATTACGCGGCGAATTCATAGCCTTTCAAAAATATCATCACCTTTGGTTAAATAAATTTTCCCTCTTCCAAACCCTGGGAGAAGAGTTCGGAGGAAAGGCGTGGTACGAATGGCCGGATCGCCTCCGTTCCTTCGATCACCTCGCCATCGAAGCCGCCCAAAAACAACTCGCCGAAAAAATTCATCGGAAAAATGTACTGCAATTTCTCTTCCTGCGCTACTGGGAACGCCTCCACTCCGAAGCCCAGTATTTGGGTATTCGCATCATACTGAGTGTGCCCGTATTCGTCCTGCACAATAGCTACGAATTATGGGCCAATCAGTCATTATTTTTCGTCGACGGCGAAGGTCGGATGACGGCAACAAGTGGCTTCCCGCCTTCTAAAAAAATGGAACATGGGAAGCGTTTCGCCGGACCACAATACCGTTGGAATCGGATTAAGGCGGAGGCGTATAAATTTTGGATCAATCGTCTACGCCGGGAATTACAGGTGGTGGATATGGTTTTATTGGAGAATTTTCACGCCCTATTCGAGTGCCACGAATTTCCCGTCGAAGGAGGGGAGGAGGGTATGGCCAATGGTCGCCTCGTTCCCACCGGGGATCAACATCTCCTGGAGTGTGTCTTTGAAACACTGCAGACGAAAAATATTATCGCCGGAGATTTTATGATGAGCAATTTAAAAATGGAGCGGGCCATAGGTCACGGTGAGATGGCCAATGCCGTAGCCATGCCCTTTTGTTTTTCGAAGGAAAAGGGAGCTACGATGCAGGTTTTGCCCAAGTACTATACGCGGGGACACATCGCCTATACGAGTAATTATTTCAGCGATTCCCTACTGCGATGGTTGAAGCGTTTTACCGGACCATTGACACTGGAAATGAGAAAAGAATTGCAACGCTGTTTTGGTACCGCCCTCAATGGAGTTAATCGCAATGCCCTGTTGACGCTCCGTAATAGTAATGCGGGAGCCGTAATGACTACCCTACAGGATCTATTGGAAGTGGAATGCGATGGGGATACATTTTTATCCTGGCGTTTCACATGGGATCAGATCGATGATGTGATCAAGACCCGCCTCCTACAGTTTTCCCAACGTGGATCCTAGATATTTTGTGGGGGTAAAAACGTTCCCGTTCGCACGAAATAGCTGGAGATTTTATAGCCCTTGGTCAGACATGCTTCCAGTGATTTTCCCCGTAGTTTTGCCACTAAATAACCGCCATTAAAGTGATCTCCGGCACCGGTTGTTGTCCTGGGATTGGGGACAAAGAATCCGTCTACGAAGGCCGTTTGGGTCGGTGTCGATGCGGCACAGCAGCTATTATCGTGGATGAAAACTTCGTCGATTCCCATGGCATCGCCAATGAAACGGCAAAGGTCCACCAACGATGGTTGTAAAATTTCCCTTCGGGGGGCAGGGGGAAGGAGTACCGCTATCTGTTCCGCTTCCTTCAGATTGAGACCCAGAATGGTGAAACGTTTTTGCGTGTAACGTTGTATGGAGGCGAGGATATTTCGGATATCTTCCGTGGATCGCTTTTCCGGATCGGCGAGATCGAAGAAGACGATTTTCCTCCGATCTTTTTCCAAGCGTTGCCAGAGGAAATCCACCATGGCATCCATGTGGATCATCATGGTCCAATTGACGAAGCAAAGTAGGTCGCAGGAGGCGATTTTCCTATGGTTTTTTTCGAAAATCGGAGCCGTAATGGCCAGATCGATTGCGTCGAGGGAATGGGTAATGCCCAGCATTAATTTCCCGTCATTGAATTCGATGGCGTTGGTGACGGCCGGTTGGCCGAGGCTGATGGGTACGATGGAGGGTGAAAGATTTTCGAATAGGGGGTCAATGGGTTGTCCCAGGGCTCCCATGAGTTCTACCCGGATACCGTAATGGGCAAGCGTTTGGGCGAGGATGGGACCATTCCCTCCCGGACGTTGTTCAATGGGATAGAGTTCGATATTGGTACTTTTTCCTGCCGCATGGGAAATGCGTTCTCCGAATTGCTGTATCCCTTCGATTTTCCTAAACTGATCCCCCGGACCAAAACGA
>JAISMD010000040.1 GCA_031276935.1 Puniceicoccales bacterium | reverse complement strand
GTGCCGATGGTGCCGAGGAGGATTACACAGGCGGCGGCTCTGTAGTCATATTACTTCTCGGTTTTGGTACCGGCGGAAGTTGAGAAAATATTTTGTGTCTCCCCATTCTATCCATAGGGATTCTTTCCGATCTTTCCCTTTGCGTCCGATCCATAGAATCATTTTAGTATTGCCATGGAATGAAATTTTCCCAGCTATCGGCGCATCGACGGGGCGTAGCTCAGCTTGGTAGAGCGCATGTTTTGGGTGCATGAAGTCATCGGTTCGAGTCCGGTCGCCCCGACCAACGCCGTCCGAGCAATGCAGACTGCTTGTTCCTTTCCGAAAAATTGAGTACCTCGAAACACTCTTTCCCAACTTCCCGAATAAATCGACTGCATTGTAAAGGAATCGGTATGTTCCCATTTTTGCCGTCGTATACCGCCTGACTTGCGACGCACAAATATAACTCTTTCTTGGCCCGCGTAACCGCTACATAAAATAAACGCCGCTCCTCATTCACATCCCCCTCCTCGATGGCCCGCTTCAAAGGAAAACTGTTCTCGTTTAGAGCCAGAATGAATACAGCCCCGAACTCGAGTCCCTTTGCCTGATGTACCGTACTTAAACGTACGCTTTCCACATGGTTTTCCTCCCCATTCGACTCCGATTGTAGGAGCGTTACCCGTTGAATGAGATCGGATAGATCCTCAAATTTACTACAAAAATTCCCGAAGCCTTCCACATCATCCCAACGTGCTTGCCAATTGGAAAATGTCCGTTTCAAATAATCGCCATATTCCCCGTCGAGAATGAAAAAAATCATCTCACCGATGTGTTCGAAGGATATTTTTTCCTCCGATTGTTCTTCGGTAATGTGCCGCGCATAGGTAAAAAGATCTTCCCCGTAAAATACCTCCCTTGTCCCGTGGAAAAAGGAAAAAGAACTTCTATGCAAATGGCGTAGTAAGCGGGCTAATGGCCACCAATATTCTAGGGCGACAGTGGGGATTTTAGGGATAATTTCCTCTGCCTCGAGGAGGGAAAAAAGGTCTTCACCATTTTTTTCAGCGAGTTGCTGTAGACTGAGTAAAATGCGTTCCGCCGTCCTTTCTCCGATCTTCGGGAAGCGACAAACGATACGGACAAATGCTCGACTATCGCGGGGATTAATTACGAAACGTAGGAATGCCAAAATATCCTTAATATGTGCCTGTTCGAAAAACCGTATCCCGCTGGTAATCGTATAGGGAATGTGGTTGCGGGTCAATTCCATCTGCAATTCCATGGATTGATAGTGTGCCCGATAGAGAATCGCGATTTCCGAAAGTCCGTAGCCTTCCCCCATTAAACCGGTAATCCTTTTGACGATAAAATTTGCTTGATGGCGAGCGTCCGTTAGGGAAACGAAAAATGGTTTCCGATGTGAATTTTTCGTTGAACGGAGCACTTTCCTGTATTCAAACTTCTCTGCAACGGGAATGCCGTTGGCGAAATCTAGGATTTCCGGCGTACTCCGGTAATTGACCTGAATTTTCGTTACCTGTGTCTGCGGATATTTTTTGGGGAACTCGAGGATACTGCGAATATTGGCTCCGCGCCAGGTGTAAATACACTGCGCATCGTCACCAACGGCAAAGATTTGTCCATCCCTGGCCATCAGATCGACCATTTTTACTTGAATGGGGTTCGTGTCCTGGTATTCGTCCACCAAGATATGGCGAAATTGTTGGTTATAGTGCTGAGCAATTTCCGTTCTATCCTGTAATAATCGGACGAAGCGACAAAGTAGATCATCGTAATCCATCACATTTTGTTCCGCTTTTAGCGCCTCGTAGCGTCCCGTAAATCCCTTAAACATCCCAACGTGTTCCGCCCAATAGGGATACTTTTCCTCCACTACGTTTCCCAATGAGCGCATCGTATTCCGTGCAAAACTCATAATTTCATAGAGAATGTGTACCGTCGGGTAATTTTTGTTTTTTGCGAAATCGGGTGCGAGGCCATTGATTGCGTTACCCAATAGGGCAAGGGCATCGTTTTCGTCGAGGATAGCAAAATTCGGATTTTCTATGTGGCGCCGCAATAGACGTTGGCAGATGTGGTGAAAGGTCCCTCCGTAGAAAGATTGACTCGAAACCCCCGTCAAAACTTCCACCCGCTGTAACATTTCCTTGGCCGCTTTATTGGTGAAGGTCAGGAGAAGGATATTGTCCGGCGATATTCCATTTTCCAGTAACCAGGCGACGCGATAGGTCAATGTCCGAGTTTTTCCCGTCCCCGCACCGGCTAAAATGAGATTGGTCGGGTGCTGGGAAATTACTGCCGCATATTGTTCTTCATTGAGTTCCCGTTGAAAAGCGATCGCCATTTTTTAGAACAAATGGTCCATTCGGTTTTTGGCAACCTTTATGTCGTGGCGGATCTGTTCCACGAGCAATGCCTGGGATGTGAATCGCTTTTCTTCCCGTATGTAACTCCAAAATTGTACCTCCACATGCTCACCGGTCAGATTGGGGAAAAATAAATCGAGGCCATGGACTTCTAAAGTTACCTCCGGGACACCCTCAAAGAACGTTGGTCGCACACCAAAATTCGCCACGCCCCACCTATATTCACCCTCCCCGTCGAAGCGATAGCGGACTAAATAGACACCAAATTTGAGCAATAGATCATTTTCGAAATGGATATTCAACGTCGGATAACCCAATTTCTTTCCCAAACCACGGCCCCGGTATACCGTACCCAATAGATAGTAGGGGTAACCCAGCATTCGATTGGCACGATCCACATGGCCGTCACTGAGACAGCGGCGAATGTTGGAACTGCTCACCCTCTGATTCTCAAATAACACAAAGGGCTGTACCTTTACTGCGAAATCATGGTTCAGAGTTTTTAAAAAGAACGGATCCCCTTCACAGGCCCTGCCAAATCGGAAATTTTCCCCGACGGCAATGGCGGCTAAGGAAGGGAATTTTTTTTCCAGTAGAAGGACGAAATCCTTTGCTCTTATCTCTGAAAAAATCTCGTTAAAGCATTGTTCGACGAAATAATCTACGCCTAGGAGTTGTATTTGTGTTCTTTTTTGGCTACGCGTTAGAATCAACTGTTTGGGACGGTTCAAAACAAGGGAAGGATGGGGCCAGAAGGAATAAACGATCGTCGCTGCACCCATACGTTGGGCTTCATTTTTGGCGAGGAGTATGGTGGCCTGGTGGCCGATGTGTATGCCATCAAAGGCTCCCAATGCGAGTACAACCGGTTGTCCAATGGCAACAAGATCGTCCTTCGCTGTTAAGACACATTCCATGGGTTTCTACAAAATATCCGTAATCGGTAATAGGCAATGCTCAAATGTTTCCCTATCCATAGCCAATAGGGTTTCCAATGGCCATGCCTGTTCCACTGTGAAATTACCAGTCTTTACGCGGCGTAATTGGTATAGATATGCGCCGCAACCCAGCTGTTGACCCATATCGTGGGCCAGGGTCCTCACGTAGGTCCCCTTCGAACAGGACAGGCGAAAGTCCACGTAGGGTGAGTAAATTTTTTGAATTGAGAAATCATAGATTTTCACGGCACAGGGTTTACGTTCAATGGCTTTTCCCTCCCGTGCCAACTTGTAGAGCGGTCGACCATTGACTTTTTTTGCAGAAAACATGGGGGGAATCTGTAATTGATCGCCCAGAAATTTCTCCGCACAGGTTACAATTTCCTCCCCGGAGACCCGGACTTCATGGGTTGCTGTTATTTCGCCATCGCGATCGTAGGAATCGGTTTCCTGGCCCAAACAAAAAGTTCCTTCGTAAATTTTGTCCTGATTGGTGATGTACTGGGAAATTTTCGTCCCATTCCCGATCAGGAGAACGAGGAGTCCGGTTGCCATGGGATCCAATGTGCCGCCGTGCCCTATTTTTTTCACGGCCCATCGATACCGCAACTTGGCTACGACATCATGGGACGTCCATTTCTCGGGTTTATTGACTAGCAAAATCCCATTCACACTCCCTGCCAGAAGAAAAAAAACAAATGCATTTGCAATGCAAATTGCCTTAAACATCAAAAAAACAAAGTGGGAAAATCAATATTTTCGCTTTTTTTAAAAAGTCGGATTTAAAATGCTATTATTTTCAATCCATACCGTTCAAAGGTGTTCTTGGGTATTTTGTTCCATGTGTATTTCCAGGGCAGGGATAAAGATTTTTTCGAATTTTTCGTAGGGACTGTCTACGGTAAAACCTACCGCACAGCGATGACCTCCTCCGGAAAATTTAACCGCAAAGCGATCAAGGCGTAGGCGGGGATCGTTGCAACGGAGACTGATACGGGTTTTTCCTTCCCAGGCATAGGCAATCACAGCGATCTGTATCCCCGCTATGGAACACAGCATGTTGACGAAGCCCTCCGTATCTTCCGCCGTCGCATGGGTTTCCAAATAATCCTGTTCCGTCAATTGCCCCACGCAAATCTTACCGGCGGCGTAGTAACGTAGGGAAGCCAAAAAATGCCGCATCAATGCAAATTTTTCCCTTGGTTCGTTTTGGTAAATGGCTACGGAAATTTGGTGGGGATCCGCACCTTTTAGGACGAGTTGTAGGGCTAAAAATAAGGTTCGAGCCGTCGTCGATGAATAGGAGAACTTACCCGTATCGGTTAAAATCCCGGCGTATAGGGCGCTAGCCGCATGCTTCGAAATTTTCCACGCCTTTTGTTCGAGGAAATCCGTAATAATTTCACAGGTTGCCGCTGCATCGGGGTAGAAAAAATTATTGCGTGAGAATCGTTCCCCGGAAATATGGTGGTCAATGGATATCAACGGTTTTGGTAAAAATTTTACACCATCTCCGGCCCTTGACGGTACACCGCAATCGACGAATATGCACTCATCGATGGCCATTATTTCCGGCTTCACCAATTCGTAGCCATGTACGATCCACCGCAGATTCGGAGGGACGTTTTCTCCACTCAGACCGAGGAATGCCTTTGCACCGTAGGTTGTTAAAATTTCGTGGAGCGCCACCTGTGCACCTAGGCAATCTCCGTCGGGGCGTAGGTGTCCCAAAATCCCCACACGCTTTTCTTTTAATTGTTCGCAAATGGCAAAAAATTGTTCTGCACCCTCAAAATGTTCAATTGCATTCATCGTTGTTCAGCGCGCTGCGAGGCGATCAATGTTTCCAATTGACGGGCATCCCGGCAAAAGAAACGAATACCTTCCGATAATTTTTCCGTCGCCATTTGATTTTCATTGATCAAAAAACGAAAATTCGATTCATTTAATTCCATTTTTCGCTCCCATTTTTCATCGTATTCGCCCATTCGATTTTCGATGTTCCCCTCCATCAGGGAAAGTTCTTCTAAAAATTTCGGGCTAATCGTCAATAAATCACAGCCGGCAAGGGCAAGAATTTCGTCCACATTGCGGAAACTTGCCGCCATAATTTCCGTGCCATAGCCAAATTTTTTGTAATAATTGAAAATTCGCCGCACCGAATGTACCCCGGGATCTAATCCGTGGGGCGAAACTTCCTCGCTATGCGATTGGTACCAATCCAAAATCCGACCGACAAAAGGAGAAATGAGGGTCGCACCAATTTCCCCACAGGCCACGGCCTGTTCCAGGGAAAAAATCAATGTCATATTGCAATGAATACCTTCTTTTTCGAGGATCTGTGCCGCACGGATACCTTCCCATGTCGCTGCGATCTTGATTAAAATGCGTTCCAATCCGATCTTTTTTTCCGCATATAATGCCACCAATTCCCGGGCTTTTGCCACCGTCGCATCGACGTCGAAGGATAGGCGCGCATCAACTTCCGTCGAAATGCGTCCCGGAATAATTTTTAAAATCTCCGCCCCAATGGCGACCAGTAAGCGATCGACGATTTGTGGTAACGGTAGTTGGGGGTAGGCTGTTAAAATAGGATGCAAAAATCGGGAATCTTCCTGCATACTCTTGAGAACAATCGATGGATTTGTCGTCGTATCCCGGGGATGAAATTTGTGGATGGAATCCAAATTGCCAGTATCCGCTACGACGGTCGAAAATGTCCTCAAATGGTCGAGCAAACTCATAAAACCTTAATAAATTAAATCCGTTAAAAGGCAATTCATTTCCGTTCGTTTTATGCCTTCGCTGGCCGGTGAATTTTTACAAATCCGGCCTAACAAAATAATCGACTGCCTACTTTTCGCCTCAAGTAAATAACGGGAAAAATGAATTGATGGACTTTCATTCACCGATCTGGAAACGTACGAAACGTCCAATGCGAATGTTTTCGCCAATCACCGCAATCGCTGCCGCAATGCAATCGTTCACCGTTTTACTTTGATCTTTTACAAAAGCCTGCTCCAATAAGCAATTTTGCTGGTACCATTTGTCCATTTTCCCTTCCAAGATTTTTTCCATAGCATGCTGCGGTTTACCCGTTACCTGTGCGCTGGCAATCTCCTTTTCCTGCTCGACCAATGCAACGGGGACGTCTTCCCGAGAGAGATAGGGAGGATTTGCCGCTGCAATATGCATGCAAATGTCCCGTGCCAATTGTTTAAATTCCGAATTTTTGCCAACAAAATCCGTTTCGCAATTCAACTCAAGCAGTACACCGATGCGTCCTCCTCCATGGATGTAGGATTCGATGATGCCTTCCTTGGCTTCGCGTCCCAGCTTTTTTGCCGCTGTCGCCATACCTTTTTTCTTCAAAAGTACGACCGCTTCCTCAAAATTTCCATTGGCTTCCACTAGGGCGTTCTTGCAATCTACAAAACCCGCTCCCGTCGACCGACGTAATTCACTGACTAATGTTGCACTGATCTCTACCATTTTCGTTCCTTATTCCTTATTTTCTTCGGATGCTTCCTTACTTTGTTGCTGGGTAACCCGTTTACGCCGCAGGGTCGCTTTTTTCGGGGCCGAAACCGCTGCTTCCTCATCCTGATCCGTTACTTTTTTCGCTTTGCTTTCCAGTTCCGCATCCAACGTTACCGTATCGCCGACGGGCATTTCTTCATTGGCCACAATTTTTTTGCGTTTCCGATTATCCATTTGTTTGGCTTCGTAGGCGGTTTGTCCCGTCCGAATCGCCCCACCAATCGCCTCGAGAATAATTCTAATCGATTTCGTTGCGTCGTCGTTGGCGGGAATGACATGCGTGATGGGCGTTGGATCCGAATTCGTGTCCACGATGGCAACGACGGGAATATTGAGGCGATTTGCTTCCTTTACCGCAATACTTTCGTGCTTCACGTCGATCACAAATAGTGCATCGGGGAGGTCATTGACTTCCAGTAAACCTTCGAAGCCACGGTGCATCCGAACCATCTGACGCCGTATGACGGCAACTTCCTTCTTCAACATGGTTGCCAAAGAACCATCGGTTTCCATGGATAAAAATCGGCGATATTTATTCAGGCTGCGTTTGACGGTTTCAAAATTTGTCAAACATCCGCCGAGCCAACGATTGACACAGAACGGAATTCCTAAACTTAAAGCCATTTCTCGGACAATTTCCTGGGCCTGTTTCTTCGTGGCCACGAACCAAATGCTTTGTCCTTTGGCTACGAGTTCCTGTACGAAAGCACAGGCTTCCACCAATTGTTGGTAAGTTTTTTCCAAATCGATGATGGAAATACCACTTCTGTGATCGTAAATAAAATCGCTCGATTTCGGATTCCAGCGACGTTTCTGGTGGCCAAGGTGTACCCCCGCCTCAAATAAATCATTGATTGTAATGTCCATAGTATAGCTCCGTACCCGTGGCTTTTACGCATTGAACACCGAAAATCGGGTTCCCCTAATCTTCGAAAACAAAGCGTAATCGTCCGAGCCTGGGATAAATTTTGACTGTCAATCTATACTTTTTTGTTTTGTCGTAATTTCAAGCTATTTTTTAGAAATTTTGCGGCGGATATTTTCTAAAACATCCCGCGGTGTCGAAGCTCCGGCCGTGATGCCAATTTTTTTGTAGATATCTAGGTCGAGACTCTCCAAATCGCCTTCATTTTCGATCCAGAAAGCAATTTGGTTGCGTTCCTTAATTTTTTTAAATAAACGTCCCGTGTTCGCCGAATTACGGCCACCGACGACGAGTATTGCGTCACAATTCTCCAGTGCTTTCAAACCCGATTGTCGTTGTTTCGTTGCGCTACAAATGGTATCGATGATTTCGATGTTCAAGTTTCTTTCGGCACACAGATGCCGTGCTGCTTTTAGGAAATCCACGTCCAACGTCGATTGGCAGAGCATCAACCAGTGTTTTATTTCCCGGGGAGAAGCGATGTTATTTTTAGAAATTGAATGATTTTCTTTTTGAATTGTTTCCAATAACTGGGAGAGTTCATCTAGGTTTTCGCAGACGAAAATTTCTTCGGCGTGGCCGCACAGTCCTTTTACTTCTACGTGGTTGCGGTCCCCCAACAATATGATGGGGCGTCGTCGATTGGCTTCGATGATACCTGCGATTCGCCTTACTAAGGGGCAGGTACAGTCCTTGATTTGACATCCAAAGTTTTCCAGAAATGAACGCCGATCCGGGGGGATTCCATGGGAACGAATTACGATGATATCGTCTTCATGGACACTTGAATCTTGTTCCAATGAACCTATACCCCTTTTACGGAGACATTCGTTTACGTCCCGGTTATGGACCAATTCGCCGTCCACGAAAATACGTTTCCCCGGTTCATTTTCCGCTAGAAGTAAAACCTTTTCGATGGCGGATTCCACTCCGGAACAAAATCCGGATCCCGGCGCTATGATAACCCTTTGTCCATCCTGTTCGCTAGGTTTCGAACTGGACACTATCTTCATGTTTCCCAAAGGGTAGGACCTTGAATTCATTGTCAATGCGCTTCGCCATGTTGACGAGTGTTTTCCCCGTTCCGCATTGATAAAAATACTGAAAACCTTCCCGTTTTGCCGTACACATACAGTCCCACCAGCGTACCGGAGAAACGATCTGTTGGATACACAGTTCCTGAATTGTTACCGGGTTCCATTCTACTTTGCCCGTCACATTGCTGACCCATTGGATGCGAGGTGCACGAAATTTTATTTTTTTGAGAAATTCTCCGAAACGTTCCTGGGCCGGTTTCATAAAGGAACTGTGAAATGCCCCCGCGACATTGAGAATTACCGCTTTCCCGCCCGTTACTTCGGCTGCCATTTCCGCTGCCGTATTAATTTTCTGCCGTTCTCCGACCAGTACAACCTGTCCGGGACCGTTGATGTTTGATAATTCAACGTCGCATAGATTGCACAGTTTTTGTACGGAATCGAAGGGTGCTCCCAGAATGGAAACCATGGCCCCATCACTCATATCGCAGGCTGCTTGGATGAAATCGCCCCGCTTTTGTGCGATCCTCAGGCCCGTCCTAAAATCAACTACCTCGGCGATTGCCAGTGCCGTTAGTTCGCCGATGCTGAGTCCCATGGCCAATCCGATTTCATCGCCGGCGATCCGTTCCCGCAGGACCTGTGCCGCAGCGAACTGGTGTACAAATAAAGCCGGTTGACAGTAACGACTTTTCGTCAGCGTTTCCATGGGGCCTTCGAAGCACAGTTTGCTCAAATCGTAGCCCACGACATTGCTTGCCTCTTGAAACAATTTCGCCGCCGTTTCCGAGTGTTCCACCAGGGAACGCCCCATACCAATTTCCTGCGTGCCCTGTCCCGGGAAGAGTAATCCGACCTTTTTCATCGAAAATTGATGACTAATTCAATTGCCCAATGTGTCCAGTTCTTTCTGGAAAGATCGCTTTTTCTTCCGGAAATTAACGATTATATTATTTTTCCCAGGAATCGGAATGCTTCCGACCGTAAACTAAAAAGGAAACTTTTTTAGCGCGTTGAATATTCGCCTTCCGTTACGCTTTAATCTGTGAAACGCGAAGCAAATCCCGATTAACACTAACGCTTTGAAAATTGGAAGCGTTTTCTTGCTCCCGGTTGTCCCGGTTTTTTACGTTCCTTCATACGGCCGTCGCGGGTTAGGTGGCCCGCTTTTTTCAAAAGTGGTCGTAGATTAATGTCCATTTCGCAGAGCGCACGGGCAATCCCCAAACGTACCGCACCGGCTTGACCGTAAATTCCTCCCCCAAAAACATTGATCCGTATGTCGACCTTCCCCAATAAACCTACCGTTTCCAATGGGGAGAGCGCTATCTTTTGCGTTATTTCTTGGGGATAATATTCCTCAAAACTCTTTTCGTTAACCCTAATCTGTCCCGCGCCACCGGCAACCCTTACCCGAGCTACCGCCGTCTTGCGACGCCCTGTGCCTAAAAACTCAATCCGATTTTCACTCATCATACCGTATTATATTACCGACAATTTACATTATATTACCAATAATTTGGGTTGTTGTGCCTCGTGGGGATGTTCCGTTCCGGCGTACACTTTTAGTTTACGGATCATCGCATTCGCCAGGCGATTTTTCTGCAGCATTCCCCTAACGGCATGCTCAATGATGAACTCCGGACGCCGTCGCCGCATTTCGTGGAGGGAAACCCGTCGCTCATTCCCTAGGTGCATGGAATAAAACATGTATTGCTTATCTTCTTCCTTCTTGCCCGTAACTTTCACCCTATCCGCATTGATAACAATCACGTAATCCCCATTGTCCACGTGGGGCGTAAAAGTTGCCTTGTCTTTCCCCCGTAGAACGTCCGCGACCTTCACCGCTAATTTCCCAAGGACGACGTCCGTAGCATCCACGATAAGCCATGCTTTATTTTTTGTATCTTCTTTTCTGACTAGAGTTGTTTTCATTCCCCGAGTATTCTCCGCCAAGCTAAATCCATCCCCGGCCTTGTCAAACTTTTTTATTAAAAATTTTGGGACCCCAATTTCTATCCCCATTGAGAACCTTTCAACGGAAGAGTAACATCGTTCCCATGTGGAGAAAGATCATGGTGGAAATCGGTTCTAAAATTGCCGTTAGAACGATGATGGAACTGTTGGCGGGATCCAATTTGATTTTTTTAAGAAAGATGGGCACGAATGCTCCCAGTAAGCCGGCGATGACCATGTTGATGGTCAGGGAACTGAAAACCAGGATGCCCATGAGTAATTTCTTTGTCCAGAGCATCGCCAAAATCCCCGCTAAACTCCCTATGATGATACCATTGACCAGTCCTTTCATGACCTCCTTTACGTAGATTTTTTTGATGTCCGAAGCCAGTAATTCTCCCAGGGCTAGCCCGCGAATGGAAATGGATAGAACCTGGGAACCGGCATTATCACTCAGAATGGTAATTAGATTTAGGAATGCAGCCAGGATGGTAGCTTTTTGGATTTGTTCACCGAAGCGGGAGATTACGCTCGTACTGATGAGGGTGAAAAGTAGGTTAATCACTAGCCAGGGCATGCGTCGTCCCACACTAAACCAGACGCTATCCGTAATATGTTCATCGCCGCCGGCGCCGTATAATTTTTGCATCTCCGAGGTCGCCGCTTCATGGAGAATATCGATGACATCGTCGTGGGTAATGATACCCAACAAACGCCCCTGGTTATCCAGGACCGGTAAGGTTTGGCGATGGGTTTCGGTCATGGTCATGGCGACGTCCTGTTTGGACTCGTTCGGTTTACAGATACCCTGGATATCCCGTTCCATGATATCGGCGATGGATTCCTGTGCCTTGGCCCATATGAGGTTGCGGACGGAGGTTTCCCCAACTAAGCGGCGATGATGGTCGACGACGTAGAGGATGTCGCTATTTTCCGTTTCATTTTTTTCCCGACGAATATACTGAATCGCCTGGTCGACGGTCATGGAATCGCGGAGGGTCGTTACGTAGGGGGTCATGACTCCACCGGCAGTTTCGGGGTCATAGCACATCAGATTGCGAATCGTTGTGCTAAATTCCTTGGGTAACTTAGAAAGGAGCCGTTCCCGGTCCCGTATTTCGACGTTCAGAAGTAGGTCGACGGCATCATCGGGTTCCAATTCTTCGAGAATTTTAACCGCCCGATTATCCCGCATTTCGGATAGAATTTCTGCGGAATCTTGGGAATGCATTTCGGCGAGGACGAGGGAAGCGTCGGCGGCGGAGAGTTTACGGAGAACGAGTTGTTGATCATCGGCTTCGAGGCGTTCGAGGAAACAACCGACGTCGTAGGGAGAAGTATTGGAAAGTTTTGTGGCATCGATGGTATCGAGGGTACCATCGGCGAAGCTCATCAGTTCATCCAATGAGTACTGATCTAATTTATTCGCTGCGGTATGGTTATGAATAACATCGGGCATTGGACAAAGGGAGAATTATTAATAAAACATTGGAACCATTATATTTTGTAAAATGCGCACGATGCAATCTTGAAATTCGATTTCAATAATTTTTTTTTACTTTTTTTAGGGGAACGCGCACCGGAATCGTTTACAAAGTCTTTTGACGAATTCCCTAGTATTATATATATTTATATAAAATATCGATATCGTTACAATTTCCCGTGATTTCTAAGCCAATTTACGGAGGATTCGATCATGGGATTTAGTTGGGGGCATTGCAGGTGCCAATCGAGTTCCGTTTGGGCGCGGCGGGAATCAATGGCGAGCCGTGCGATTTCTCCACTCCGTTCACCTTGGGAATTGGTACTCACCGTGCGATGGGTAATATTTTCGATGGCCCTAATGATTTCCTTGACCGAATAAGTACGCCCGGAGGTAATGTTATAGACGGTATGTTTTGTCACATAGTTGAGTTTAGGTAGGGCTAGGAGAATGGCCTGGACCACATCGTTGACGTGGATGAAATCCCGTTCCGCGGAATGATCCGACGTGGTATAGTTATTACCAAAGATGGGGATCCCGTGATTCCCGAGGAGGATGTTGGAAATTAAATCGCCGTTTTGCGGAAATAGGGGAGCTTTAGGGTCCATGCCAATCACATTGCCAATGCGGAGTACGATGGCACGCAGCCCATGGGAAATATTCAACGATTCAATTAACTGTTCAATGGCTAATTTGATTCGCCCATGGGTATTGGTGGGGCAGGGAGGAGTATTTTCCGTAGCCATGAGTGTGGTAACGTTGCCGTAGACCTGTACCGAAGAAAGAAAAATGAGCTTTTTGACGTTTTCTTCCAGAGCGGTTTTAAGGAAAAATATCATTCCGATGAGATCGTTGCAGTAGGCGGGAATGGGGTCGCTAATCGTTGCACCGACGTTGGAGGTTCCGGAGCAATGGATTATACATTCGATGCGTTCTTCCTTGAAAATGGATTGGGTAAAGGCCATGTGCCCCTGGTCGCCAACGTAAAATTTTTGGAAAAGCGAGGTGTCATTGGGGCGTATAAAATCGAGGGCAAAAAGCGAATGTCCCGATGAAGCCAGTTTCAATGCACAGTGACTTCCGATGTATCCTCCAGCGCCCGTAATCAGGATATTCACGGTGCGAAGGCTAGAAAACTTCCCCCCTGGGGTCAAGGTTATTTCGCATCGGTTAGGTTTTATTTTATAGGAGCGGTTAGGTTTTATTTTATATTCGATCGAACAAAACCAGCCAAACGGATTGGGGAAAATCAATTTCCGTACCCTTAAAATGGGTTCCCGAACTCGGAGATGAAAAATTTTTATGGAAATAGGGCAAAATATATGAAAATAAAGATTGACCATTGTGGGGATGATTTGCAAATTCGATTCCATCGAGAGTCCTAGGTGGTATCTCTATAGTAGAAGAACGGAGTCGATTAAGCCCTTGTAGCTCAGTTGGTAGAGCGCATCCTTGGTAAGGATGAGGTCGGCGGTTCGAGTCCGCTCGAGGGCTCCACCGTGGGGCGACGGAGTATTGATTTTAAAATTCAGAGAAAATAAAATTTAAAGAAAAGGAATAGTAATGGCAAAAGAAACCTTCGAAAGAAAGAAACCCCACGTCAATGTGGGTACCATTGGTCACGTGGACCACGGTAAGTCGACCCTAACTACGGCGCTTGTCAAAGTGCAATCCGACAAAGGATTAGCCGAATTCAAATCCTACGCCGATATTACGAAGGGTGGTACGGTCCGCGATTCGACTAAGACGGTTACCATCGCCGTTTCCCACGTGGAATATGAAAGCGAGAAAAGGCACTACGCCCATGTGGACTGTCCGGGCCATGCCGATTTCGTAAAGAATATGATTACGGGTGCGGCACAGATGGACGGTGCCATATTGGTGGTGAGTGCGGCGGACGGTCCCATGCCTCAGACTCGGGAACATATTCTTTTAGCGCGGCAGGTAGGGGTACCGCAGATCGTTGTTTTTCTGAATAAGGTGGACCTGCTCGACGATCCGGAATTGCTCGATCTTGTGGAAATGGAGGTCCGTGATTTGCTGACAAAGTATGAATTTAAGGGCGATGACATTACCGTCATTCGCGGTTCAGCGCTGGCGGCACTGGAGGGGAAACCGGAGGGTGTCGAAGCCATCGGAAAGCTTTTAGAGGCCCTGGATCGGGACATTGCCGAGCCGCAACGGGATATCGATAAACCGTTTTTGATGGCCGTTGAAGATGTATTTTCCATCACCGGTCGAGGTACGGTGGCGACGGGACGCATTGAACGTGGTCTAATTAAGGTGGGCGAAGAAGTTGAAATCGTCGGTTTAAACGAGACGAAAAAGACGACTTGCACCGGCGTTGAGATGTTCCGCAAGTTACTCGATGAGGGGCGTGCGGGAGACAACGTGGGTTTACTGCTCCGCGGTCTTGAGAAAAAGGAAGTGGAACGGGGACAGGTCATTGCAAAGCCGAAAAGTATTACCCCCCACTCCAAGGCAAAGGCGGAAATTTACGTCCTGACCAAGGATGAGGGTGGTCGCCATACACCGTTTTTCAACGGTTATCGGCCACAATTTTTCTTCGGTACGGCCGATGTAACCGGAGTGGTACTTCTCCCGGAGGGAACGGAAATGGTAATGCCGGGGGATAATTTGAACGTGACCCTCGAGTTGCAGAAAATGATTGCCATGGAAAAAGGACAGCGTTTTGCGATCCGGGAAGGTGGCCATACCATTGGTGCGGGGCGTATTACGGAAATTATCGCCTAGCGATCGTAAAAAATATTGACGGCTTTCCGGGAAGACCTTTTCTGTCCCTGAGAGGAGAATAGCTCAATTGGAAGAGCAACGGTCTCCAAAACCGTAGGTTGGGGGTTCGAGACCCTCTTCTCCTGCCAGGAGTGAGGGCGAAAAGTGTAAAGAAAAAATGAATTTGAGACGGTAATGAAAAAAAATCCACTAAGGCGAATCGGTATATTTTTTAGTGAAACGGTAAATGAATTGAAAATAGCGTCCTGGCCAACGCAAAGGGAAATGCGTCGCTACGTTGCCGTCGTCCTTTTAGGGATGGTGTTATTGGGGGCCTACGTTGCCATCGTTGATTTTTCCCTGATGCACGTCGTAAATTTATTTAGCGGTTGGGTAAGGGGGAGTCTTGG
>JAISMD010000079.1 GCA_031276935.1 Puniceicoccales bacterium | reverse complement strand
TCCTGCGTGACAGGCAGGCGCTCTAACCAATTGAGCTACCACCCCATTTCCGTCTAAAATGCTGAACGCCGGATGCCCATTGTCAAGCCCATTTGAAACAAAAATGCCCATTTTATCCCAAAATTTAGGCACCCCTATTCCAATAATCTCCACGGCAATTCCCGCAATCCGTTGAAAATGTAAATTCCTAAAAGGGGAAAACCTTCGCCTCAAAGGGCCTCATGGCGGTAAAATTATCCACCTTCCCCATTTTCAAAAAATCACCATTGCCATTTAAAAACGCTTTCACCGGTAATTTTTTCCGTCCCGGCCTCTGTATGCTGTGAAGGAGAATCGCCGTTCGATCCCCACAGCCAATGCATAGATCATCTCCGTGTAAAAAAATTTGACCAGGTTCGCAATCCAAATCGGAAAGCCAACGGTAACTCTCAATTTTGTAAAATTCGTCCCGACTACCAATAACACATCCCGGATGGGGCGTCAATGCTCTGATGCGCCACACTAATTGCTCCGCCGAATGGGAAAAATCTAAGTATATATCCCCTTTCTCGATCTTTCGACAAAAAGTTACCCCTTCCCTATCCTGAACCTCTCGGCGAAAAGTACCCCCTAATAACGCACCCAAATTGCGTTTTAAAACCTCCTTCGCCGCAAAGGATAGTTTTTCCGCAAGGGATTGATTATGATCCCAAGCCCCAATGGGAACGGATTGCCGATCCAATACATCCCCGGCATCCATTTCCTTAACCACTTCCATGAGCGAAATCCCCGTGGCGGAAACCCCGGAAGCAATGGCCGCTTCGATGGGCGCCGCCCCACGAAAACGAGGTAACAGGGATGCGTGGAAATTAAAAATACCACGGCGGGGAAGTTCCCGAATGGCTTTTCCGAGAATGTGACCGTAGGCCATCACTAAAATAAGATCGCAACCCCTTTCCCCTATCCATGCCACCGTTTCCTCCGTCGGTTTCTCCGGTTGGAATAGGGGAATGGCTCGATCCCTAGCCCAAACGGTAATGGGATTGGGCGATAATTTTTGCCCCCGTTGGGAAGGGCGATCCGGTTGGGTCACCACACCGCTTAGGACAACATTCCCCACTTCCTCCGCCACGAGATACTCCAGCAAGGGAAAGGCGATGGAGTGGGATCCCATGAATATGATCTTTGGAATTTCCATGGACGACATCGTGGAAATTTAAATTCCTTCGCAACGCTTTCCTGAACTTTTTTTGTAAAATTTGCAGCAAAAATGCGAGGAAAGATGAAAGTTATTGCCTTAAAAGAAAAACGATGTTAGTGGTTCAACTATGTTGAAAGGTATTTTAGTACTCATATTACTTTCCTATGCACTTTCAATGGGTCTTCTTTTTCGGGGAGATATTGTCTTTGGCCTCACCCTATTCCTATTGCTTTCCCTGATGCTGGGTTTATATTTTCCCCACAGAAAACGCTTCATAAAACTCTCTTCCCAAATGAATACTTTCTGTGAAATTTCCCAGGTCCGGGGTATGTTCATCAACATCGTTTCCCACGAATTGCGCAATCCCATGACCACAATTTATTCCTCCATTGATCTCCTTGCCAATTACTTCGAAACCCTCACCAAGGAAGAAAAATTGCATCTCTTCGAAAGCGTGCGGAATAGTATCCGTCGCATGACGAAAATGATGGACGATATTGTGCTGATCGGACGGTTCCAACACCAACAAATTGGCTACCATCCCCAGGAAACCAATATTTTTCAACTCTGTTCCTCGATCCGCGATACCCTGGAGCCAGAAAAGAAAGGACGGCGCCTCCAGATGGTGATCGATTACCGTTTACCACCGATCGTCAACGTCGACCAATCGCTCCTGGAGCTTATTTTGAGAAATTTATTGAGTAATGCCTTGAAATATTCGGACCAATCGGTATATTTCTCAACCAAAATGCAGAACGATATGCTTGTCTTCGACATCAAGGATCGGGGCATCGGTATTCCGGAAAATGAAATCTCGAAATTATCCCAATTATTTGGTCGTTGTTCCAACACCGGTAATCGGAAAGGGATTGGCATTGGCATGTTTCTGGTTGCCAATTGTGTGAAATTGCATCGCGGAACGATGCGGGTACGCAGTCGGGAAAACCAAGGCTCACATTTTACCGTAACCATTCCCGTTTCCCATGGCTAAGATACTGTTCATTGAAGACGATCTTTCTGTTCAATTTACCTTAAAAAAGTTAATGGAGTGTTTTGGTTACACGGTCATCGTCGCCAACGATGGCCCGGAAGGTCTCGCCCAGTATAAAAAATATAATCCATCCATCGATATCATTATCTGTGACATCGATATGCCCTATTGGGACGGATTCCAATTTCTGCAACAATTGAAAATGCTCGGTGGAGAAACGCCTCCCTTCGTTTTTATTTCCGCCTACGTGGACAGAAATATTGTGCGAAAGGTCAGCAAACTCCCCGAGGTTGACTGTATTATCAAGAAACCCGTAGATCAGGAAATCCTGAAAACCATTCTCATCGCCATTCGTATGAAAAATAAAACACCCGCAGAGCAATAATAAATGGGAATAATATTGCTCCCAATATTTTACATTTTTCAAAGGGAAAGCACTACTTCCCGGGGATTTTGGTTACTGGGATTTTCCGAATTTTCCTCTGAATTTTCATGGAGATTTATTGCCTTTTTCAGAGTCTCTATGACGCGATTATCGTGGTTACTTTCCGCATAGTTCAGGGCTGTTTTCTGAGCGCAATCCTTCAGGTCAAAATCGATATTGGGGCAAAGGTCGAGGAGGGTTTGGATCACTTCAAAACTTCCCGTAGCGATGGCATGCATCAGGAGGGTACGCCGTTCCTTATCCTGCCAATTGACATTCAAATCGGGATTTTTTTGTATTAATTCTTTTATTGTCTCTAAATTGCCATCCACAATGGCATCGCAAAGTTGCCGCTCCACACTATTTTCCTGAATGGCTTCCTCCTGCTTTTTTTGGAGCACCTCATCGAGTTTTTGGGATAAAATAATATTCATTTTCGTGTGAATTTCTAAAATATTTTTTACGGTTTTTCCTTGACTATCCTTGGCTTCCAAAAGTTCTAAGGAAAATCTGGGATGCTCGAGTAGCTTTTCGATAATTCTTCGCCCAGAGACCGTACAATGGGCATCCGTTCTTACTATGTAATGCAATATGGTTTCACCGACAGAATTGGTGGCATTAATGTCGATTCCCGGGAAATTTAATAGCAAATTTATAATTTCACCACAACCACCTTTTATGGCTAAAAATAAAAGCGTTTCCCCATTATCATTGCGTAAATTTGGATTAAAACCGGGTGCACTGATTAGGGCTTTCAAGACATTTGTAGTTAACCCCGGCTGTATATTCTCCAGCATATTTTTACATAGTAATATCATCATGGGTCGTGTCTGTGAATTGATACAACGTAAGTTGGGACTTATTCCCGATTCCAATAAAAAATTTACGGTATTGACGTCGCCCTGGAAAGCAGCCACCCCTAAATTGATCTCCAAATCCGTCGCGCCCTCCCGTATAATGTTGTTGCCTACGACCGCAAAGGACTGCCCTAGGGGAAGTAGAAAAAATAATAAAGAAATAATATTGCATCGATTTTTCATAATTTTATATATTTTTAACGACGCTAACCTTGTACGAAATTTAAAAGACAAGCAAGTCTTTTTTTTGAAAAATTTTTTAAAAAAAATTATACCCCGCAAATCTTCGACCCGGAATTTACCGATCGATCATTTTACTGACCATTTCATTCAAAGGCTTTCGTTACACCAACATTCCCCATTTTCTTCCCAATCTCTCTCCCAACCTTTTTCCAAAACTTTCTCCCACGGTTCAAAACTGCAGGAATTTTCATCCTTACTACTTTTCCGCGCTAAGGGTTTAATTTGAGGCACCCTAGACGGTGGAACATTACTGGCCTTCGCCATTGCATTACGGTCATTCTTCCTGATTTTATCGACGGGATTATTGGAACAAGTGCCGCTTTTCGGAAGAATCTTAGGGGAAATATTATGATTATTCTTCCCGATTTCATCGCCGGGACCACCGGAACAGGTATTGCTTTCCGGAAGAAGCTTAGGGGAAATAATTTCATCCGGGGACGTACGATTATCGGTAGTCTTTTCGGTTTCAGGGGAAGCAGAGGGAA
>JAISMD010000070.1 GCA_031276935.1 Puniceicoccales bacterium | reverse complement strand
GACCAGCGCTCCAATACCGGCTATGGCTAACGCCCCAAGAGGGAGTTTCCACCAAGAACGTCCATTTTTTCCAAAGGAATACTCCTCATTCACACTCGGCACGACGAGGAAAAGTTCCTTTCCCCTCCGCACAAAAAATAATAGTTCTTTATTTTGCCATTCGCTTTGCCATTGGGATGCCATCGTCCAATCCGAATCTGGGGAATCAACTTGCATGTTCTGATCTCGGAAATAGCCGGCTCGCAACACTCTCTCCCCTCCTGCGCCATTGTAGTATGTCAAACTTTTGAAAAAGTTTCTAAATCCCCCCGGCAGTCGCAGTCTACCCAGAAAATTCCCCGGATATATGTCTAAAAGCAGAACGGGACGCCCACATATTCTCGAAAAATCTTCGAAGGTTAATCGCTGTAAACCTTGCAATGATTGTAAAGCTTGCTGCGAATCAATTTTTGTCTCTCTTTTCTCTCCTGGGTTTTCTGGATCTTCTTCGACCCTAGTCGTCTTTATTCCCTTACTTATCGCGTACAAATTAAACAAACGAAGGTCTGCATAGTCAAATACCCACTCTCTACCAGGGGTTAACAACGTATTTTCATCCCCTCCGTCGAGTGAACATCCTTCAGTCGCACTGAATACAGCTATGTGCGTCGATAGTAAAAGGCGTTTTGCAAAGAAATGATTTTTTAAAGGGTTTAAAAAGTCCTTTGGATCGTTTATGTATTTTAAATATAGTTTCCGTGCTTCATTAAAAATCCCTTCATAAAAGCCTGTGCGAAAGCTTCGATAGTCATCCATTGAATAGCCATTTATTCTAGAATGCCCGTTAGGATCTTTCGTGATCTTTTGGTCAGCAGAGCTAGATGCAATCACCGATATCAATACGCGTTCTTCCAAAGATAAACAGTCCCCATATACCCTTTTATAATCGACATCTTCTATCTCGCATTCATCTGTTATGAATACTCCATTGTCATTTTCTAGCCTTCTTTCAAATTTCCGTATTTTAAATTTCCCCTCCAGGGAACAAAGATTATTCAGTTTCTCGGCCCAACCCAATGACTTTGCTTCTTTCTCCTCTACCCAAGGTGCTCGACATGTCTTAGTGTCGATTTCGACAAATTCTCCAAAGCCTCTCCACGTCCCATGAACTCCACTTGAAAAAATCCCTACAATCAGGGCAATTATCCCATATCCTTTCCTCTTTCTCATCTTTTTATCCCTTTCTATTTGTTTCAGTGTGTAGCTTTTCTCATTGGCGTCAACATATTTTTAATATGTTTTTTAATTTAATAAAAAACAGACATGTCATATTTATATATGGCATAATTTCATACGGCGGAAAAGTTGAACAACAAGCTTTCCAATGATCGATCTTTCCAATTTTTTTTCCAAAATGAAAGCGGATCTGTGTCGCAAGATTACGGTACTACGGAAGCCTGCGATGAAAAATTAGAAGCTAAAATTAGAAGCTAAATTGTATCCAATCGGGAATGTATTTTTCGAAAACGAATACCCAAAACAAATACCTTTCACCTACACTAAATTTCACTCGCACTAAATTTTACACGATCGACGCTTAAACTTGACTTGTTTTAACCGTACCCATGATGGGCATCATTCCATGGCGTTTTTTCTCAGACCAAAATCTCCTTCCCCGACAAAACGGAAGGATATCCCCAAAGATATGTGGATCAAATGTCCCATTTCCGGAGAAATGATCTATTCGAAGGAGTTGGTCAACAATTGGATGGTGGCCCCAAAAAGTAATTACCATTTCCCCCTGTCCGCCAAGGAACGCATCCGTTTGCTCGCCGACCCTGCTTCCTTCAGCGAGTTCGATTCCAACCTCACTTCGACCCCGTTTCTCGCCTTCAATGAACCGGTTTCCTACCCGAACAAATTGCTCAATTCCAAGCATCGGAGCGGATTAAACGACGCCATTATCTCCGGAACCATCGCCATGCACGGAATCAAAACAGCCATTGGTGTCATGGATTTTAGTTTCATGGGAGGGAGTATGGGATCCGTGGTCGGGGAAAAAATTACCCGCCTCATCGAGTACGCCATTCGGAAAAAATTGCCCGTCGTTATTATTTCTACTTCCGGAGGGGCCCGCATGTTTGAAGGCATTGTCAGTCTCATGCAAATGGCCAAAACCTCCATCGCTCTGGCAAAATTGTCCGAAGCCCATCTCCCCTTTATTTCCGTCTTGACAAACCCTACCACCGGTGGTGTTATGGCCAGTTTCGCTTCCCTGGGGGACATCATCGTGGCGGAACCGGGAGCACTCATC
The DNA here is from genome assembly GCA_031276935.1 of Puniceicoccales bacterium. Classification (GTDB taxonomy): domain Bacteria; phylum Verrucomicrobiota; class Verrucomicrobiia; order Opitutales; family LL51; genus LL51. The sequence continues at coordinate 1,778 of JAISMD010000070.1, read as the reverse complement.
GGCTTCGCTGGACCGCGCGTAATCGAAGAAACGACGCGACAAAAACTCCCCAAGGATTTCCAAACATCGGAATTTTTACTGAAGCATGGCTTGATCGATCAAATTGTGTCCCGCTGCGCAATGAAGGATCGCATCGCTTTCTTCCTGAAAACATTGATGCCATCCGAACATAAATCATAAAAAAATATTAAATTTTCACACTCCATTCCATTTTGGGATCATTTTTTCAGCAAGTGGAAAAGGGGAAAACACATGTCCGAATCGTTCCAGGAACAGGGCAAATGAGGGTTTATTTTCCTAGAAATATTTTCTTTTCCGTCCGAAATATTGGTCTTGACAGCATCAATTTCTTTTCTCAGGATGCCCTTGAAAGATTTGTCCTTTTGACTGGATTGTTCCAATCAATGGGAAATGTAATGCAAAAGTTAATCATTTGGAATCATATGGCAAAAATATTGAAAATTTTAGGAATTCTTACGGTTTTTATTTTCTGTGTCCTAGTCCCTTTTTCCCGTCCCAAGGCAACCCCGGAGCCACTCATAAAATTAGGCATCGATGTTTTGGAGGAATCCGGTTTTGACATATTACAGGGGAAAAAAATTGGTATTCTAACCAATCAAGCGGGCGTAAATGGAAAGGGAATACAAACTTGGAAGGTCCTGAAAAATGCCCCCGGCGTTGATTTAAAGGTAATTTTCGCTCCGGTCCATGGACTGAATGGCAAATACATGTCCGATGAAACTTTCTACAACGATGAAGTGGATGGCATTCCCGTATATTCCGTCTATGCCAGTAATTCGAAACCCAAGGACGAATGGTTAAGGGGTTTAGACGCCGTAGTTGTCGATCTCCAGGGCTTGGGCATACGCTATTATAATTACTGGGCTTTCATGATTTACATGATGGTTGCTTGTTTTGAAAAGGATATAGAAGTCATTGTTTTAGACCGACCTAATCCACTGGGAGGAAGATATACCGGCGGCCCCATCATGGAAGCTGAGCATACTTCCATTTGGGGACCCATTGTGGGCCTACCGCTTTTCCATGGAATGACCATCGGGGAATTAGCTTTGTTTGCCAAGGATAACGAAAATGATATCCATGCACACCAACAAATCGAAACCGGGGTTTTACATGCGGGACTAGGGTGTCCCAAAGAAATATTTAGCCAGGGGAAATTGGTCGTCGTCCCCATGAAAAATTGGAAACGGGATATGCTTTGGCAGGATACGGGCCTCCGTTGGGTACAGACATCGCCCTACATACCGAATCTACAATCCGCCTACGAATTTGCCTTGATTAATCTCGCCACATTGGTTTCGTCAAATCACAGATCCAGCAATTGCAATTTTTTTGCCTGCGAAACGGATTGGGAAAACAACCTCCCTTTCCATCGATTTTTTTCCAGGATAGTTGTTCCCAGTCATATTATTCGCTACGTCTATGAAACCTGTGGTGGCCATCCCGAGGGATATACCCTTACGCTGAGTAAGAAAAATAAAAATGCCGTCGAAATTAATATTAAGGATTTTCGTAAAACCATACCGGGATTTTTTGCCCTAACTTTAATTGCCCTATCCCAAAAGCATTCCCGATTCGACTTCAACAGTGAAGAAAATTATAACTTTTTAGGGGCACTGATCGGGGACAGTGAACTTTTGGAAAAACTTTTCAGAATGGAACATATTAATCCCCGCTATTTTGAAGATAAATGGCATACTTCGGCCTTGCATTTTATAGAAAAGTCCAAACGATTCTATCGTTATGACTGATTGGAA
>JAISMD010000045.1 GCA_031276935.1 Puniceicoccales bacterium | reverse complement strand
ATCGCCGTTGTCCAAGCCAATGGGCGGGGAGGAATCTTGCCTGTGATTTTCGTCGTGGAGGATGTGGGGAATGGTTTGGGTACGATTTTTTGCGAGACTGGCCATGAAACAAGCCATTTGAAGCGGGGAAACTAAAACATAACCCTGCCCAATGGACGTATTCGCCGTATCGCCCGGGAACCATTTGCCGAAACCTTTTTTTTCTTTCCAATCCGGTGTGGGAATGAGCATGCGTTCCGTTTCGAAGGGCAGATCGATGGCGGTCCTACGGTCGAGGTGAAAGCGTTTGGCTTCCGCAATAATGTTGTCGATGCCACAAATTTGACTGCGGAGATAATAGTAAACATTACAACTTTTTTCCAACGCCTTGGCTAAGGTAACTTTACCGTGGGCCATCAATTGGTCACAGTTAAAGGTATGGTTTCCGATCTTGGTGTAGCCGGGACATTCAATGAAATCCCTGTCGTTCCAGGAGGAAATTCTGTGGCGAAGAAATGCAATGGAGGAAATAATTTTAAAAATGGATCCGGGGGGATAAACGCCTTGGAGCGCCCGATTCGTCCATGCACCGCTTTCACTGATTTTTTGGAAAATCTCCGGTGTGATGCGTTGGCCGAGGAGATTGGCGTCGTAGTTGGGCCGACTTACCATGGCCAATATTTCTCCGGAATTGACGTCGATCATAACCGCTCCACTTCTCCGGTTCCCGAGTTTTTCCAACTCCTTTTCCATGGCAACTTGCAGATCGATGTCGATGCTCAATCGGCAATCTTGTCCCTTTTTTGGGGAAGTTTTGTGGATGCAATCGGCACGAAACCCGGAAGGATCAATGGAAAATATTTCTTCCCCATTGGTACCGGTTAGGGATTGATTCTGGGCTAATTCGATACCCGTTTTCCCCACGTTCCTCAAACATTGAAAGGTTTTTAAAGGCGTTGATTGGAATGTATTTTCCCGGGAAAAAGTGACGTAACCCAGGACGTGGCAGGCGGCATTGTTGTAGGGGTAGAAACGGTGATAATTCGTAGCAATATGGAGCGGAGATGGACTGGGTAAGTGGTTAATGAGGCGGGCATATTCCTCCGGCGAAAGATTGGAGAGGAGCGTAAAAGGTAGGGGGAGCGATTCCCGATAATGCCGTTCCAAAGTTCGGGTATTCAAAGTCTCCCGACGCCCCGTGATCTCGTTGGCCAATGCGAGGTGTCTTTCCACAACGTTTTCCCGTGCCCGTTGCTGTAGTCGGAGGCGATCGATGGAATCGTTTCCTTTCCGTGCCCGCTGGGTGAGAAGGGTGTATTCCCGGCGGATTTCTTGGCGAATATCGTCGAAGTACAAATTTAGGTCGAAGGAGGGACGATTGCAGACCATTAATTTCCCATTGCGGTCGTAAATATTACCGCGGGGGGCGGGAAGAATAATACGCCGTTGGTTTTGACGTTTTTCCTTTTGCAGAAAGTAATCGTGTTGAATGATTTGGCGATAGAATAGTCCACAGGCCAAAAATAAAAATACCAGCGAAAAAAAGATACCCAGAATGGCAATCCGTTGAGTTTTTTGTTGGGAATGAATTCGCTTCACGGTGATGCGGCAACGCTGGGGTTAAGGTTGGGAAAATATGAATCCAATTCAATGAAAATCAATGGACATTTTGAACTATCGGGATTTTCCAATATTATTGGAACCATTGTTTTGGAGTCCGTAGGTGGCGTTAATTTCATGGCCTTCCCATTCCAGCAGCGCTTTTTTTCTATCGATTCCTCCAGCGTAGCCGGTGAGATTCCCGTTGGATCCAATGACTCGATGGCATGGAACTAGGATGGAAATGGGATTGTGTCCCACGGCGTTGCCAATGGCTTGTGCTGATTTTATTCCCAGTTTCCTGGCAATTGCTCCGTAGGTTGTGGTTTCGCCGAATGGAATTTCCGTTAGAATTGTCCAAACTTTTTTCTGAAATTCCGTTCCTCTTAGGGCGATTCTTGGAAAGATCTCCACGGGATTCCTGTTAAAATAACGATCCAACCAGTTGCGTAATTCCTTGAAAATTGGGAGATTGGGTTCGGGGAGATGCGGCTCTTGTTCCGTAAAACATAGGCCGATCAATGCTCCGTCCTCGGCGCAGGCTTGTAGCTTCCCCAAATATGTTTCTATTGCACAGGTATATTTCATATAAATTGCGATTTACCGATAAAGTATCCGTTTATAAATTAATTTCTTTTTAAGTATATATTATATTTGTGGTGCGTTTCCCAATCAAATTGGGAAAAGTACTTCCCGATGCGTTCCAAGTGCTTTGGAAAGATTTTCGCCAAAGAATTCGAGCATGATGATCCGTGATTTTTGATATTTTTTGAACAATATTCTGGCGGAGAGGGAGGGATTCGAACCCTCGATACCGTTGCCGGTATGCCTGATTTCGAGTCAGGTGCATTCGTCCACTCTGCCACCTCTCCAAAACCAATTCGCTTCACAATTCACTTCAATGCGCAAAATCGAAATGTTTTGTGATTTATTTTCTCAGTACGGCGAACTTGGGTAGACCGTCGTCTTCCCCGAGGAGTACGTTTCCCTGGATGAGGGGCGATGCATATTTCAGGAAGTTGTTGTTCAATTTTCCGTCCCCATTGAACCAATGGTCGGGGAGGGATTTTTCGTGGCCACAAATATTGGCGAGATCCGCCACTCCGTACTCTACCCCGTAACGATTGCTCTCGGAACGCAAAAGCGTAACCATCTTCCCCGTTAGTCCAGTCAGGGCGAAATGCATCGCTTTTCCCCCACAGGTATGGGCTTCATCGAGATCTGTTTTGGATAGAAAATGGGCAGCGGCGTGCTGCAATCCGTCCCATTTCACCGTCGTGACGCGAATCTCGAGAAACTCCTCCAAAGTGTTTTTTAGTTTCGTTGCTGCGTCCGTGTTTTGGGATGTAATGTAGTTCCCTTCACCGTCAATGAGCCTGTTGGCCGTGATCACATTGCAATGGGAATTCGCTTTAAGTGCGTTTTGAACGGTCTCTAGGAATTTCTCTTCGGAAAAACTTTCCCCCGGAAAAAGTGGAATGTTCGGTGTCGTTTTGTCCAGTAAAGTACTCGCAATTAGCCAATCCGGGTTTTCTCCAGCAACCTCGACGATGTTAATGAAGTCGTGGCGTGCGATCGCTGCCGAATGATAGGAAATCTCCCGCAAGGCCGATGCAATGAACTTCGCCGCACTGCCATAACCTAAACAGTGATCCGTAATCGGTAGATTATTGTAAATGGTGTCGGGAACGGTGATGATATGGACCACGTAGTTCCGTTGCTGCGCGCAGCGGGATAATTCCAGGGCGGTGAATTGTGCTCCCAAGCCACCGGTTAGGAGGAGAAATCGAATATTGTACGCCTCCAATGCGGAGAAAAGGGCATCCTCCTTTTCCGGTGAAATTTTGGATTCGGAGGAGGTTCCCAATATGGCTCCCGGAGTAACACCGAGGTCGCGGATCGTCTGTTGGGATTGGGAGGCGAGGTCGACGAAATTGCGGTTAACGATACCGTTGAGTCCATCGATTGAACCGTAAATTTCCTCCACATTTTCGTGGTTCAGTGCTTCCCCAATAATTCCCCGTAAAATGCTATTGGAACAGGGGGAAAGACATTCCTGTTGTACCGCTAAAACATTGCCCGCTAATAAATCCGTCGTCATAATCAATCTCCGAAAAAGACCTTGCTTTTCGTTCCTCCCTATGCAATAAAAAAGTTCGAAAAATCATGGATGACGCTCCTATTCCTTGATTCCCATTGGAAAGGATTGGGTCATATTTTCCCAAATGAATGCACGATTTAAACCTTTCCTTCCCAATCACTGAACCAATCTCCCTGCAATGCGGGGAGCGGAAAAGGGGAATGACGGAGGGAAGTTAGACCATAGAAATCGATGAGTTGTGCGTACTGTTGTTCATTGGGCTGTAGGGGTTCGCAGTAGATGTCGTCGATCCCGCAATTGAGCGTAACCAATTGTTGATTGCGACGAAGTAGGGCGACATTTTCTCCGAGAATGGATTGAAAACGAACGGGACGAATGGCCGTTATTTGGGACAGAATGGTTTCTATGTTACCGAATTGCCCTAGCCAAGTCGTGGCAGTTTTGGGTCCTACACCGTAGATCCCGGGAATATTGTCCGCCTGGTCACCGATGAGGGCGAGGTAATCGATGATTTGCTCCGGGTATACGCCAAATTTTTCGTAAATGCCTTGCCGATCGAGGCGATTTCCTACGGAATCCTTGTCCTTAGCGGGAATAATTTGGTGCACCTTACCATCGACGCATTGGGCGAAATCTTTATCGGCACTGAAAATCAATATTTCCTGGAATTGGTCACGGTATTTTTGGGCAAAGGAGGCGATTAGATCATCGGCTTCGACGGAGGAGCGTTCGATAACCGTACAGCCCAGGGCGTAGGCAAATTCCTTTACCACAGGGATTTGAATTTTCAAGGGATCGGGCATTTCCAAGCGATTTGCTTTGTACTTTGGCAATAGGGTTTGGCGGAGAGGGTCCCGTCCCTTATCGAAGAAAATGGCGATGTGGGTTGGTTTTTCCACAGCGATCATTTTCCAAAGAATTTTGATGGCACCGAAAACAGCGTTCGTCGGGAAATTCTGGTTACTCAGGAATGGAATGCCGTAGAAGCAACGAAACATGAGGTTCAATCCGTCCACGAGAATACACTTGTCCATGGGAAAGAAAATAGAACGTCTGGGAAAAAGTAAATGCAATAGTAAGGACCTAAAAATAGATTCGGGGACTAGATTATTGGCCGTAATTTTGCTATGGACAAGGGACGGAAAACTTCTTTGTTCAAAAAACCGAAGGGGAGAGGTGACAGAGTGGCCGATTGTGCAACACTGGAAATGTTGTGTACCGCTATGGTACCGAGGGTTCGAATCCCTCCCTCTCCGCCAGAATCGAATTTTAAATAAAAAATTTTAGATAAAAATCTCCCATCGGATCCTGCAATCGCGGGTATTTTTCTAAAAAAAACGATTGGATAATCGGAAAGGGAGTAAAAAAATAGTCAATGGAAAAGGTAAATTGATCCGCTTCCTGCAATTTCTCTTGTCCCCGCTAGACGTATCGCTATTTCCTAGATCCATGCCGGGGAAAATTATATCCTTTGAGGGAATAGAGGGGACGGGAAAGTCGACACAGATTCAGCATTTACAGACATTTCTCGCATCGAAAAACATCGATTCCATCGCCATTCGTGAGCCCGGTAACACCTACATCGGAGAACGGATTCGCCATCTCCTTCAACATGATCCGAATGCGCATAATATGTGTGCCGAAACGGAACTTCTACTTTTCGAAGCAAGTCGGGCCCAGCTTGTCCGCGAGCTCATTTTACCGGCGATTTCCAAAAACACCTGGGTGCTTTGCGATCGTTTTTTCGATTCTTCGACGGCTTACCAAGGCGCCGCACGCCAACTCCCCGAAGAAATGGTTCAGCGATTAAATCTCTTTGTTGCCGGTAAATGCATTCCGGATTTCACAATTTTACTCGATATCGACGTCGATCTCGCCCTGGGACGACTGCAGGGGCGAAAGAAACAAAGGGATCGCATCGAATGGGAATCGATGGAATTTTTTAAACGTGTCCGTGAAAAATATTTACAATTGGCCGGGGAGGAATCGGCGCGATTTTTTACAATTGACGCAACGCTTCCGGTGGAAATGATTGCGGAAAAAATTTGCCGTGGAGTGGAACAACGTTTTGCTTTATAAACCATGGATCTCGCAAGCTATACCCAACGGACCGTTGCCCTCATTCGCAGTAATCGCTTACCCCAGGCCATCATTGTCGAGGCGGATAGGAGCGACGCGTTCCGCTACATCCAGGACTGTGCCAATGCCATTCTGGGGACGGAGAAATCTCATACTCATCCCGATTTTTTTCAGATTTCACCAGGGGATAAAAGCAATGGCATTAGGATCGAGTCCATCCGTGAATTGATCAACGATGTGCAAAAGACACCCCACAGTGCCGATCGTAAGGTGGTGGTCATTTTCGACGGCCATCGACTCAATAAAAATGCCGCCGAAGCCCTACTCAAAACCTTGGAAGAACCGCCATCGGATACGATTATATTCCTCACAACACCCTCGAAAAATTTCTTTCCACCGACCATCGTTAGCCGTTGTGCCCTGTACCGTCTTCCCAATAATTCCCAAACAAAATTGGCGCCGTACTTTACACCATGGATCCGAAACCTGCAATTATTTTTACAAAAATTACCACCGCCAACGGAAATGATCAATGTACCGGAAATATTTTCCCTGGTGGACCAACTGTCCGAAAGCATGGAAAATTTGGAGAAAAAGGGCGATCCTTCGAAGGACAGTGAAACGATCAGGGATGTGCAACAGTACCTACTTAGGGCGGTGAGCCGAGCGATTTGGCAAATTTTTAGCCAAAAAATCCCCCCCCATACCATGGAACGATTATTATCCGTAATCGATCAATGCTCTTCGATGCTGGCGATCAATGATAGTTTCGTCCATGCCATCGAATATATTCTGTTTCAAATATCCTTAGTGCGCTTCGATCCATTGGACGGCAAGGACACGGAACTCCCCCCAAGCCAAATAAATTAAATCCGGCTAAAAAAAACTCTAGGGAAAACTTTGGCGGCGGACCAATAGGGCGTGCATTGGGGGATGGGATAGCATGGCCATCGCCGTTTGGATTTCTTCCTCCCGGCAGGCGTAGAGGACTTTGATTTCCGAATCCTTCTTAGTCCCGTCGAAGGTACAAATCAGACCCACGATCTGCTTCCTCTCGGACGTTCCTAAAAATACATCCATACCTTCGCCGTCCGCCGACCTCGTATGAGGAATATAACCGTAATCGATTGGATAAATGAGATCGGGGAAGCGGGGATGTGCCTTGCCCTTTGGCCGATCAATTGCGATGCCATTTGCCCGAATTTGTTGTTCCAAGATCTGCCAAAGATCATTATTTTGCATTTTAAATTCGCCGACGTTTTCCATGGGAGGAAATTTAATCCATAAAAAATCCTTGCAATACAATACGGAAATCCCACGTTTCATGGGAGTTAATTTATTGCGCTACCGATCGCGTAGCCAATGTATTTTGCCGGTCCCGTTCGTCTAGTCTGGTCCAGGACACAGGATTTTCATTCCTGCAACATGGGTTCGAATCCCATACGGGACGCCAGTTTTTTTAAGGAAATATAAAAATGTTTTGATTTTTTTTGGAAAAACCCATAATCCTAGGCGATGAGACTAAGGCTTGGGTATATGGTGTGCTATTTCCTGTGTTGTTGTTCTTTTTTACGGGGGGAAATCGATGGCACATTGGTTAGAAAAAGAATGGAATTGGGGCATAATATTGTAAATTTTTCCGTAATAAATTCGGGGATCCAGCTCTATCTTAGGGATAGGATTTACGATGTGGAAAAAAGTGGTGCCATGTTTTCGGTTAGGGAATGGAAATACCGGCGTGACGGAAAGGCTCAGGAACGGAATCGCTTTACCGTGGATGAGAATTGGGCGAAGGAAATTATTGCCCATATGCTCGAGCACAATATTGCCCACGATCTTTTTGTTGACGGGCAGCTTACCTATCGTTTGGTGCAGGCGGAAGGAGGAGGGGAAGCAGAGGATCTGGAAGCGTGGGATAATGACACGGTTTCCCCGGAATCCGATGTGGTCGTGGAACGTTCGCCGCTATTGAAAAAAATTCGCCGCTGTGTGGAGAAGTTTGCGACGGGGGTTGTGGCCGTTGGTTTACTGGCCGCCATAGCCGATTATTTTTCCTCCAATTCCATCGCCTACTAGTTTAAAATTGGGAATGGATTGCACATTTCGCGAATTAGGCATTGACAAATCGGGGTAAGGGGAAAAGGTTTTAGGCGCATTGCCCTTATCGTCTAGCGGTTAGGACGTCGGATTCTCATTCCGGAAACCGGGGTTCGATTCCCCGTGGGGGTGCCAGGGGCCAATCAGGACCGGAAACTGCGTACAATGCGTGATTTCCGGTGGTGGAGCCGATCGGGATCGAACCGACGACCTCGTCATTGCGAACGACGCGCTCTACCAGCTAAGCTACGGCCCCACGCAAAGCCATAGCAACATAATCCGCTAAAATGTCAATGCGGGATAGTGTAAAAGTGTGAGAATTGAAATTTTAACACAGCAGACAAATCTGTATTGACACGGTGGAAAACTGCCCTAGTTTGTAAAAAACGCTGGCGGGTCGGTAGCTCAATGGTAGAGCAGTGGCCTTTTAAGCCATTGGTTCAGGGTTCGAGCCCCTGCCGGCCTACCAATAACAGCCAGCCACCCCTGACATACGCAATTTAATGCACCGAAAATTGGTGTTTCTACGCGTTGGCACATTGCAACCAACAACGGCGTGGCTTTTTCGCGTGTAGCGCGACACATGCTTCGAATGTGCCC
>JAISMD010000044.1 GCA_031276935.1 Puniceicoccales bacterium | reverse complement strand
TATTTTCTTCTTGTCAAGAGCGTTCGTAAAATTTTTCAAAATTTTTGCAAGCTTATACCGTCGGTGGAAAATATTTTCTCGTATTCATGGGAAAGATCCTCTAAAGTATTCCCCATTGTTAGGAAAAACGGTGCGACTCCTTCATCAGTATATTCTGAAACGATTTTTATGCTGTTTACTACTGGCGGTTTTATTTTTCGCCGCCGTATTGGTAGCTGGGAACGCCATGAAAAATATGATGTATTTGCTCGCCAGCGGAAAACTTTCCCTGGAGAGCTGTGTCGTTTTGCTCCTAACTTTACTGCCATCGATGATTTCCTATGCCCTTCCCTTTGGCTTTGTTACGGCTACGTTGATAACCATCGGAGAACTTTCAGCGGATCGGGAATGGATTGCTTTGAGGAGTTCGGGTATAAGTCCGTTGCGGATTTTTTCCTCCATTTTATTCGTTGGAAGCTGCGGTGTACTGTTATCTTTGGTGGTTAATTTTCACTATGCGCCCCTGGCGATTTCCAGAGTCAAGGGTAAGCTTCAGAACATCATCCGCGAAGAACCATTGCGTTTTTTGACGCCCCGGAAATTCATTCGCGATTTCCCCGGTTACATTATTTTTGTCCGCAGTTTGGATAGGGGCTACCTGGACGACTTTCACATTTGGGAACTGGATGAAAACGAAAAAGTTTCGACCTATGTCCACAGCAAACGGGGTAATCTTGACTACGATGAAAAAAAACAGGCGTTGATTTTGACCCTATGGGACGGAGTAGCGGAGGCGGCACTTGTGGAAGGGAAAGGTACATCCTTTGTTTCCTTTGAGCGATTTGCCTTGGACTTACCGTTGAAGGATATTTTCCGTGGGGTACAGACCCAAAAGAAACTTCGCCATATGACTCTCGGAGAAATGCTTCGGCTCCGCGATGAAAGTAAAAATACGGGGGACATGAAACGGTGGATGGAGGTTCAGGTCGGGATACAGATGCAATGTGCCATGGCCTTTGCCGTCCTAGCGCTTTCCATGGTGACGCTTCCCTTGGCGATTCGGTTACGGCAGAGGGGAGCTTTTTTGAACCTATTTCTAGCCCTACTGATTTGTATAACCTATTACTTTGTGATGATGGTTCTTTCTTTTATGTCCGGGTATCCGCGCCTACGTCCCGACCTTATGCTTTGGATTCCGAATGTGGTTTTGCAAATTTACGGTATTTTCCGTTTGCATAGAATCAATTGCTACGGATAAATGGCGAAAAAAACTTCCTGGAAAAATTTAAGGAAATTTGTTTTGCCAAAGTGAAAAGGTTTTTTTGCATAGGTATTCTACTTATATGTATTATGGATGGCTTGAAGAATTTTTTAGTGACGATCTTCCACGATTCTGAAGTTAATAATGGTGTTCTACATCGTTCGCTCATGATGTTGGGTTATAAACGTTCCTTCGTACGGAATGGCGAATCCTTTGATCTTCCGGAAAATATGTTTATTCGGAAGGTGAGGGGGGAGAATCCGAAGGAAATTCAGAATGAGGAAATGCGGACGGTAACGGAATTACTCGCAGCGAAATCGATCGAACATGGGAAATTAGGTTTCTTTGTTGGAGAAGATTGGACATCCATTGTGAGTGTGGAAGAATGAGATCTTAAATTCTTGCGAAATTGGGAGGACTTCTTTTACCCATGGATTCATGTTACAGGCAGGAATTGTGGGATTACCGAATGTGGGAAAGAGTACGCTGTTCAACGCATTGACGCGGACACGAAAGGCGCAGGCGGAAAACTATCCCTTTTGCACCATCGATCCGAACATTGGTGTTGTGGAGGTCCCCGACGAACGCCTCGCCCTACTGAAACCCGTGGCAAAAACAGAAAAATTAGTTCCTGCGGCCATTGAAGTTGTGGACATTGCGGGTTTAGTGGCGGGGGCGAATCGCGGGGAAGGATTGGGCAATAAATTTTTAGGGAAGATACGGGAAGTGGATGTTATTGTCCACGTCGTACGTTGTTTTGAGGACGGTGAAGTCCTGCACAGTGAGGGTAATATTGACCCCATACGGGACATTGAGATTGTGAATACGGAACTCATGTTGGCGGACCTACAATCCATCGAGGCCCAACTCGGTAAGCAGATAAAAAAATCCCATTCCCACGATGGGGAATCGGGTAAAGCCGTTGCCCTACTGGAGGGTCTACGGGATCATCTCAATGCCGGTCACGCGGCGAATACGTTTATGGTTAGGGATGAGGAGAAGGCGTTGGTTAGGGGATTTAATCTACTATCTTGGAAGCCGGTGATCTACGCCTGCAATGTATCGGAACGCGAGATTGGTACGGTGAACCCGTGGGTGGAGGTGGTGGAGCGCTATGTGAAGGCGAGGCAGGGTGCGGAATGTTGTGTGATCTGTGCCCAATTGGAATCGGATTTAATTGATTTTTCTCCGGAGGAAGCGAAGACTTATCTGCGGAGTTTTGGCGTCGAGGACAGTGGAGTTTCCAACCTCATTCGGACGACCTACCGCCTATTGGGTTTAGCTTCCTACTTTACTGCCGGGGAAAAGGAGGTGCGTGCTTGGACGTTCAAAGTCGGGATGAAAGCGCCGCAGTGTGCGGGGGTAATTCACGGGGATTTCGAACGGGGTTTCATAAAAGCGGAGGTTGTTGATTGCGAAGATCTGGTGGCGGCAGGATCGTTATTGGCGGTAAAGGAAGCGGGGAAGTATCGCCTTGAAGGGAAGGACTATATTGTTAAGGATGGCGATGTTATTCTTTTTCGTTTTAACAATTAGCCATGGCAAAAATCGTATTCAACGAGATTTCGACGGCTTCCCCGGATCTACTCATCATTGCCGGTGAACATTCCGGGGACGAGCATGGAGCCCGCTTGGTACGACGACTGAAAGCGATCCATCCCCACCATCATATTTGTGCCATAGGGGGGAATCGGTTGAAGGAAACCGACGTTGATTTCCTCTTTAATTTGGTGGAATTTTCCGTTGTTGGCATTGTGGAAGTCCTACGAAATATACATTTTTTTTCCAGAATTTTAAAAATAATTTGCCATTGGGTCGAATGTTACCAACCGAAGGCCATTTGTTTCATTGATTTCCCGGGATTAAATCTACGCGTTGCCCGGGAACTCTTTAGGCGAAAAGTGAGTCATAAAGCGGGAGGGAAGGTGAAATTATACCACTATATTAGTCCGCAAATTTGGGCATGGAAAGCGAAACGGCGTTTTATGATCGCAAAGTACATCGATGCATTGGGGGTGATTTTTCCCTTCGAGAAGGAGTGTTACGGGGATACGGATTTGGATGTGCAATTCCTAGGGCATCCCTTTGTTGCGGAGGATTACGCGCTTCCCGTTATCTACGATTCCGATGGGCCGGTGCTTTTACTTCCGGGGAGTCGCGATGCTGCTGTGAGTAGGATTTTCCCCACCATGTTACAGACCGTTCGACGGTTAAGGAAATCGGGGGACGGAAGGGAAGTGGTGGTTATTTATCCCGACGAAGAAATTTTGGCCACGCTACGGCGCATAGGGAAGAGCTACGGAGATATCGCTCCCACTTTTATTCCCAGTGGTACGGTGACGGTTAGGGTAAGTGCGGCATTGATGAGTTCGGGTACGATGGCGTTGAATTGTGCCCTGGGGGGAATTCCGAGCATTATTATTTACCGGGCCAATGTTCTTACCTACGGATTGGCGAGGGCGTTGATTCGGGTAAAATTTCTCCATATCGCCAATATACTTCTCCAACGGGAATCGGCACCGGAATTCGTACAATTTGCCGCCAAGCCTAAATTAATTTGCCGCGCCCTACGCGAGGCTTTGAACGATCCCGCCGTTCGTCTGCGGGCAGAAAAAGATGGGGAGGAGTTGAGGCAGATTCTTTCCTCCGATCCGCAAAACGATATCGTAACTTGGATCCAACGGGCACTTACTTAAAATTTTTCACATTTTGCCTGGGAATTTTTTATTTATTTAACAACTCATTGGGGCTCCGGGTAGCAAAATCTTTTTTTGGAAAAAAATAGGAACAAATGAATTGCTTTTTGGAAAAAAAGGACACTTTTTTGGAGGAAATTCATGGCAAAGGTATATCGATATTTGATTACGGGGACGCATGGTTGTGGGAAATCGACCTTATCCCATCGCATTTGTTCGGAGTTGAAAAAGAGCGGTTACAATGCGATTGTTTTGAGCGAAACAGCCCGGGAATCTCCCTTCCCAATCAACCAGGGACAGACGGTGGAGTCTACGCTATACATTGCGCTAAAGCAGGCGGTCAAAGAATTGGAAGCCATTGCCCACGGGTACCATTATCTCGTCTTAGACCGGGGAGTGCTGGATTCTTTCGTATATTCCGAAGCAGCCCGTCGGGATAGCATATCCCAGGTGGAGGCGAAGATGCTTGGAGCGTTCAAGGCGTGGACGGAGGAGTATGACGACATCATTTTCGTAAAAAGTGAAGGGAATGAGAATTTACAAGCCGATGGGGTACGGGATACGGATATGGATTATGCCAAGAAAGTAGAACATTTATTCGAAAATTTATTGGTTGGAGAATTAGCCAATCGACTTCGGGTGATCACCTATGGAGACATGCTAAGGAGTCGGGTACGTGTGGAGGATGGGGGCAAAATTTTTTTAGACTATGAATAATATTGCAAATTGGTTCCCTGAAAGCGTAACGCAACTCATTTTATGGATCGTAATGGTGATTGCATTAATGGGTTCTTATTTTAATGCGACGATGCGTATGCGGTTAAGTTATCTATTGTGGTTACTGACCAATACGGTACTTGTTTGGCATAATTTTTGTATTGGAGAGCGGCAGCAATGCGTCCTCTATGCTGTATATTTATATACGGCGATTCTAGGGCTTAGAAATACGAAGCATCATAAAAGTTGGTTGCTTCCGGTTTCGCTGGATAATAAGTAATATCCCTTCGCCTTTGAAGTTCTCTCCGGAAGAATTTCGCTAAAAAAGTGCCGATGGAGTATCGATCTCCGAAGGCGGGGTGTGTTTTATGTTTTTAGAAAATCCCTAAAAACAGGGGACGATGTTTTCTTTTACCATTAAATACATCTTGAAGCCGGGTCGGAATTATCTAGACGTTGGCCCATGGCAGAGATTGTAAAATATCGGGGGCCGACGATGGATCAGGTCGTTGGTTTGTGTAAGCGACGGGGAATTATTTTCCAATCCTCAGAAATTTACAATGGTGTAGCGGGTTGTTTCGACTACGGTCCATTGGGTGCCGAAATTAAAAAAAATATCAAGAGCATTTGGTGGAGGGACATGGTCCATCGGCGCAATGATATTGTCGGTTTAGATTGTTCGATCATTATGCATCCCGATGTTTGGAGGGCGTCGGGGCATGTGGATGGTTTTTCCGATCCGTTGGTGGATTGTAAAATTTCTAAGATGCGTTACCGCGCCGATCAACTCTACTTTGCCAAGGTAATTGTTAATGGCGAGACCATCGGTTACGTATCGGTTCTGGAGGACGGAAGGATGCAATCTGCGGCGGAGGATCAGGCGCAGAAATTGAAACGAAAACTGGCGAAACAGGGTACATTGGAGGAAATCGTTTTACATCCCTATTCGGAGGCGAGACCGGAGGAGTATGAATTAATTCCGTCGCCGGCGACGGGAGAACCGGGATCTCTGACGGCGCCGCGGGCTTTTAATTTAATGTTTCGGACCCATTTAGGGGCGGTCATCGATGACTCTTCGCTGGCCTATTTGCGTCCGGAGACGGCCCAGGGAATGTTTGTTAATTTTAAAAATATTT
>JAISMD010000052.1 GCA_031276935.1 Puniceicoccales bacterium | reverse complement strand
CCGTAAAATGTAGGGGGATCAAATTTTTGTAGCGATCATCGTCGGATAGACGGTCACAAAGGATGATGTCTTCTAACCCTAAATTATTGAGCGCCCAAACTAAAGCACTGCCTATGAGACCCGCACCTCCTGTAACCAAAATCTTCCCTTTCCGCAGACGTAGGAATTCTCGATTGCTGTCTTCTTCCCAATTACTGTTTTTCATATAATTTCCGATTTTTCATACAACCTCCGATATAACGTATCGCCGTCCAGTAAACTCCGATGCGTGCCCCGTTCGACAATCTGTCCCTGGGAAAAAACAAAAATTTCATCCACAACCGCCATCATGGTAAAGCGATGGGAAATCATGATAATCGTTCTTTCGTGGGCCAAATCCTTAATCGCTTTGTAGATCGCGTCTTGACTCTCTACGTCCAGAGCCGACGTCGCTTCGTCAAAAATGAGAATGGGGCAATTGCGTAAAAATACACGGGCCAAAGCCATTCGCTGCCGCTGTCCGCCAGAAATACAACCTCCGTCCTCACCGATGAGCGTATCATAACCCTGCGGCATTTGCATGATGAAATCGTGGGCATGTGCTTTTTTCGCTGCCTCTATCACTTCCTCCCGTGTCGCACCCGGTTTCCCCCACATAATATTATTGCACACCGTATCGTTAATCAGTACCGGATCTTGCGGAATATAGGCAATATTCCTCCGTAAATCGCACTTCAACATCTCTCGTATATCAATGCCATCGATGGTGATACTCCCCCGATCCACATCGAAAAAGCGTAGAATCATGTTGGCGAACGTCGATTTCCCTGCCCCGCTGCTCCCCACAAGCGCATATATTTTACCATGTTCCATCCTCACATTGATCTTCTTGAGTACATCCTTGTGCCGCAAATAACTGAAAGTCACATCCCTGAACTCAATGTCCCCGCGTAACTTCCCCACCGGCATCGGATCACTGGGATCACTAATTTCTTCCGGTTCGCTGAGAACACTCTCAATGCGATCGACGGCAGCCATGCTCCCCTGAATCTTATTATTGAGATCGCCTAAACGCTTGACCGCATCGTAACCAAAATAAAGCGCCGTGGCTAAGGATATGAAAATCTCCAATTTTAAACCCTGTTTGTGGGCGTAAAACATCGAAAAACCAATACCCATAGCCGCAATGATTTCCACGATCGGTCCCACGATCAATTGGTATTTAACAACCTTTAAAAATGCCTCGGAAAATGCATGGCAAGCCCTACGGTAGTGGTCAATTTCCTGTTTCTCTAAACAGAAAGCACGGACCTCCTTCACCGCCGCTAAATTGTGGTTGAGCCGATCGATAATCGCCGCCGTACGACTCTGCATCAATCCCGATTTTTTACGTAAACGTTGGCCAATGTTCCGGATCGGTAGGATGGAGAGCGGTAAAGCGGTCAGGAAGAGCAACAAAATAACCAAATCCGATTCCTGAATGCAAAGATAAACTAAATAACCGATTGCTCCCAATAGTGCCGTCGGTTGGGTAACGATATCATGGGAAATATCGACGAGATTGTTCTGGATGATCGTACTGGCATTGATGGAGCGGGAAATCAATTCCGCCGGCGGACAACTATTGAAAAACCCTAGGTGCAAACGTTGAATCTTTTGGAAAATCATCATGCGCAACGCCTCGACAATACGCTGTCCACAGGCAGCAAAATAGTAGGAACTCAAAAATCCCGTGATACCACGAATCAACATAACACATACGGGAAGTAGGGAAAAAAATATCAAAACAATACCCCTTACCTCCCGATCACTAAATAGAACACTCGAAGAATATTTTAAAATAGCCGGTACACCAAATCCACTGGATAAGCCATAAATTATACCTAAAACTATGGCAATAATAACTTCCTTCTTCGAATCTCTGAGAAATCGGAAATAGGCGAATAAACTCCGAATACTCATCCCCCTTTCGTGCATAGGATGAAACATGCAGGATTTTATAAATCTTCAAACCCTAAATCTTTTCAATATTCCAGCGGCGCATTAGGTCTGAAAATTTCTGTGATCCCGTCAAACTTTTTATCCCCCGATTGATCTCCCCTAACCAGGACGAACCCTTCCGAATTTGAATCGCTACCTCATTTTCCACCTTCAATGGGAAGAATTCTAATTCCGTATACTTCGCTGTCCAATCCCGTGCTCCATGGCTATGGGTGAGCAAGATATCGATGTGGTTCGACGCATTTCGATCGCTCTTCAGTAAATTTTCAAACATTTCGCCATTGGATCCAAAGGTAATAATCCGCACACCCTGAATATTGGCGGAACGAATATACTGCTCAAAGAAAGAATTGGCAATAACTCCGATACTTTTCCCTTCGAAGGAGATTTTCTTCCCGTTGTTTTTAGAATTTTTTAGGGTAACGGCAACCACATCGCTACTCAAATAACCATCGCTGTAACCGCTAACAGCATCGCTATCCGACAATTTTACAACGCCTCCCAGGACAACATCGATCCTGTTTTCCTCCATATTTTTCCTAATTTCATTACCATCCATGGGAGAAAATTCGAGCCTCACCTCTTCCCCATCTATAAGTAGACGCAGCAAATCGACCTCAAATCCAACGGGCTCCCCATCCCGCATGTCCGTGAAAGGTAGATTGTCCCGCACAATGCCCACTCGAAGCATTTTTTCCTCCGACGATTGAGTTGGCATCGTTTGGACTCCGCTTCCTTGATTTTCTCCTCCGAGATTTTCACCGGAGAAACCTTCATCTTCCTTGTAGGAAAATAGGAAATTAGCGATTCCTCTCGCCATCATAATTTGTTTTTCGCTAATGGTTATGCCCTTAAACCCACCGGATTCTTCCGCCGTGGCTTTACCTTTACCGGCCCACAAATTCTGCGCACAAAAACATACGCACAAACACAATAATCCTTCCCGCCATTTCATGGGATGAGATGTTAAAACTTTTACAAAAAAAGTCAATGCCCATGCTACGTACGCACATAGGAGATTTCGACCCACTGACCCATCGTTTTCGCATTGGAAATGGAACAATTCCAGTGGCGTTTCACCAGGGGCGTAAAAACATTTTGGACCGATTCCAGTTCCTCCCGAAGAATACCGCTGAGAGATAGCATACCGTACTGCTTCACCGTATTGACCAACAGGGAAGCATGGGCGATCAAATCCGGCGCTAAAATATTGGGGGCAATGAAATCCGCCTGTAAACCTAAAAGCCCTCCATTAATGTCCGCCTCCGCAAAGGAAATCGTGGTCTCGTTTTGTTGCGCATTTTTTTGACTAATTTTTACCGCATCCGGATCCCTATCGAAACCGTATATATTCCCAAAACCAAGCTTCGCCGCAGCTATGGATAAAATCCCTGAACCACAACCCACATCGATCATTTTCTTCAAGAACATCGAATTCTTAAACAAATGCTGGTAATCGACCAGGCGCGCTAAACATAGTTTCGTCGTCTCATGGGCCCCCGTCCCGAAAGCCATTTCCGCGTCCAAATAAATCCCAAATTGATGATCCGGAACCGAATAAATGTCCCGGTACCAATTGGGTATAATGTGTAAAGGACCTATGTTGAAAGGGGCCAGAAATTTCTTGTATTCACTCTGCCAATCCCGTTCCTCAATGACCTCGCAAAGTGGTATTTTCCCGGACAACAGGGGGATTTGTTTCCGTAACGTTTCCCAACTCTTTTGGAAATCCCCAATGAAATAACCGCATAATTGACATTGATTTTCCGTCTCCTCCAAGGCCCACTGTATTTGTTCCCCCTCGGCGAGAGCGAGGGCGATAATCGCTGATTCTTCCGGGGATAAATCTAAAAAAACCCTATTCATTTTCGATTCCCCGTACCAATTCCAAAGGATCTTCCGCCTCAAAAAATGCTGCCCCCGTCACGACGACGTCCGCACCCAATCGCCCACAGCGACGGGCATATTCCCTATTCATACCCCCATCGATTTCAATTTTTATTTCCCGATTATATCGGCGGAGAACTTCGATTTTTTCCAAAGAACTTTCCAGAAACCTTTGGCCACAAAACCCAGGGTGTACTCCCATGATTAACGCCAAATCAATCCTATCTACGTAGGGGAAAATGGCTTCCACGGCCGTTTCCGGATTGATGGCAATACCCACTTTTTTCCCCATTTGCTTGATGGCAAGCAAAGTTTTTTCGATGGGAGAACGCGATTCAATGTGGATGGAAATTAAATCCGCGCCCGCTTCCGCAAAGGCTTCGATAAAATATTCCGGATGCATCAACATCAAATGGACGTCAAAAAAAAGATCCCGTTTATGGCGTGCAAGTGCCCTAACCGTCTGCGGCCCAAAGGTTAAATTGGGAACAAAATGACCGTCCATGATATCGATGTGTAACCAACGGGCTCCACTTTTGATAACCCGATCCATCGCATTCGCTAAAGCGGAATGATCTCCGGCCAAAATCGATGGTGCAACGGTGATTTTCATCATCAAAATACAACAATTTTACCAAATATTAATCAAAAGCGCACCGATTTTCCTCGCCAAACGCTCCATAAGCTGGGCGATTGCCTGATCGCGCAACGTATGAAAATTCCTCTCCTTACCCAAATCGAGAGCCTCTTCAACCAATCGCCGTTCCCAGAGGTAACGCCCCTCCTTGTCCATCAGCGTGCACTCCGCCTTAACTCGTAAATCAAAGGATAAAATCGTGGAGGTATCCTTCGAATCGAAGGTCGAACCTTTCTGCGAAAATTCAATAATCTCAATTTGTAAGCAGGTTTGAGCCTCATCCTTAGGCATTAATTTCAACGCCGCACTTCGTTGAATTTTTTTTGTGAGCTGGGCCGTAAGCATTCCCGAAGCCTTCGGACAAAGCGAACGATTCCTTACCGGTTCGACGTAAATGGAACGCATACCTCCTTCCGAGTGAGTCCCCGGGTAATAACTGGCACATCCCGAGAAAAAAAATATCCACAAAAAATGTAAAACTAACCGCATAAATATTCCCTCCCATGCCAAGCGTCTACTTTTCCGATGGCGTAGTTTCCCACTGCAGGGGAGAATTTACCGCTTCCAACTCTGTTTCACTCCCTTGCCTTGGAACATCATCCCCTTGCTCCGGAACCGCAATCCATTCTTCATTTTTTTTCGACTCATAGGGAGGAAAGAGAAAATCAATGGGCGTCGATTTAGGTTTGGCACCATCATTGATGCGCTGAATCTTTTCCCACGCGACTTCCGCTCCCGTTGAATGGGGGGCGTAGTCAATGGCCGAGCGATAGAGCATTTTGGCCGCCTTCTCATTGTACCGCGCATTAAAATAAAAATCCCCTAAAGCAATCTTCGAACGTACAATGGATTCGGTCAATTCCTTCATCCTATTTTCAGCGAAAGCGATCCTATCGTGCCTGGGAAATAGGGAACAAAATTCGGTGTAGTAGCGCAAAGCGGCAATGGCACCGCCTTGATTATAGTCGTCCCCCTTCACCAGATCACTATAAATCTCCGCAATTTTCAGGTAAACATTGGGAACTTCGACGGAATCGGGATAAATATCGAGCAATTGATCCAAAACCTCGATCGCTAAATCGTAGTGTTTCCCTCGAATATGTAGATCCGCAATTTCCATCAAAGCACTGGGCGCGTAGCAACTGTAGGGCGCATAGTGTAACACCAATTTGTAGTTCTTTACCGCAGAATCGTAATCGCGTAAGCCGGGAATTTTCCCGAAATAGCGCGGTCGAACGCCTCCCTTTAACTTCTTCGCAATGCGAAAATAATGTTCTATGGAGGCCATGAACCAGGGACTCTCCGGATAGTATTTCGCGACCTTCGTAAACATCCGTATCGCCACCGTAAATTGATGTCGCTTTTCGTAGATCAAACCTCGCGAAAAATAGGCACTCGCCGCAACAATATTCCCTTGGTAATGCCGACAAATCCTTTCGTAAAATTTCAATGCGGCCTTTTCATTCCCCTGCATTTCCGCCTCCATCGCCAGCGAAATTAATTCTTCCAGGGGTAATTTTTCGTGCTCCAAAGCCGCTTTCTTCTTTTGTTTCCAAGAATTTACATTGTACGCCCGATGTATCCGACCAAAACACGGTATCATCAGGGCCATCATGGCGACAATAATCCCTAAACGTAAATGATAAAACATGCTTTACAGCAAACCAACCTTTACCCCACAAGCAACAAAATTTTCATTTCCAGCGGATCAAAGACGCTCCCCATGTCATCCCGGCACCAAAGGCGACAAGTAAAATCAAATCACCGGTGTGGATACGTCCCATTTTAAGCGCTTCGTCAATGGCAATGGGAATGGAAGCCGCTGAAGTATTACCCTTATGTTGCAAATTTACAAACATCTTTTCCTGGGGAATGCCTAACCGTTCCCCGATCGCCGTGATAATCCTGATATTCGCTTGGTGGGGAATGACGCAGGCTATGTCCTCCACCGTCAAATGATTCCGGAGCAAAATGTCTTCGACGACAACGCACATCCGTTTGATCGCCTCTTTGAAAACTTCCCGGCCTTCCATCCGAATAAAATATTTCCTCTGTTCCACATTTTCCACGGTCACCGGCACGGATGCTCCCCAACCGGAACAATGGAGCATGGATGCACAACGCCCATCGGCACCGATCAGTATGTCCCATATGCCCGCATCGGAATTATCCCAGTTGCGCGACAAAACAACGGCCCCCGCTCCGTCCCCAAAAAGAATACAGGTCGACCGATCTTCCCAATCGAGGATGGACGATATTTTCTCCGTACCAATGAGGAGAACGTTTTTCATCGCCGGATTACTTAGTAAAAAATTACGCCCCACATCCATGGCGTAGATAAACCCGGAACATGCCGCACCAATGTCAAAGCAGGGAATGTCGCTACAACCCAATTTCTTCTGAATAATACAGGCCGTTGCCGGGAATTGCATATCCGGAGTCATGGTGGCTACAATGATTAAATCGATGTCGCAGGTAGCAATGTGGGCGTTTTCCAAAGCCTTCCGCGCCGCTTCGTAGCCCAAATCCGAAGCCATTTCCGTGTCGAGACAAATTCGTCGAGATTCAATCCCCGTACGGGTAACGATCCATTCGTGGGTCGTGTCCACCATACTTTCTAAATCGGTGTTGGATAATACGCAATCGGGAAGATAGGAACCAACTCCCCTAATGATTACTCGTTCCATGCGATCCTATTCCCTTCCCCTCAAGCACCAAAAACGTGTACACGGCGATGCTTACCATCCCATTTCACCGTACCATCCACCAGGGAGAAGAGCGTAAAATCCCGGCCAAGGCCCACGTTTTTCCCCGGATGTACCTTCGTACCTCGTTGACGTATTAAAATGGTTCCCGCACGTACAACTTCTCCTCCGTAACGCTTCACGCCTAAACGCTTACTTACACTATCTCGACCGTTGCGCGATGTCCCTTGTCCTTTTTTATGTGCCATTGCTCAAATTCTCCCCAAAAAAATGTTAAACGGAAATCGATTCGATCTTAATGACCGAAAGTTCTTGGCGGTGACCACGGCGACGCTCGTAACCCTGACGACGCTTCTTCTTGAAAACACGGATTTTCTTTCCCCGCTTGTTCTCCAAAAGCGTTGCCTTGACAACGGCTCCATCCACATAGGGCGCACCGATCTTCGCCCTAGTTCCTTCGCCTACGAAAAGTACTTTGTCCAAATTAATGATGTCCCCCGCTTGGGATCCCGCATAACGATTCACAAATAAAATATCACCTTCGTGAACGATCAGTTGCTGCCCTTGGGTTTCGATAATCGCCTTCATTTTCTCCAATTTGCTGTCCAATAAAAAGTGTACCCCGGGAAATGCAAGCCTATTCTTAAACCCTTTTAAGGAAAAAAATGAAAAAAGGAAAAAATATCGATGGCAATCGGAATTGTTTCCCGACCACCCTTAGGCCACCAAATTGGGATTCTTACCCAATGTCCCCTCTAAAAGCTCCCGGAGCCATTGCCCATTGCGTAGGAATTGTACCTCCACACGGATGTAAAATAACGGAATCGTAAATTGAATATGATGGCCAATGCGTACCGCATCCTTTTCCGTCGTAATGAGGAAATCCGCTTCCTGCGCCCTTTCGTTAATCCAGGATAATTCACTGCCCGTAAAACGATGGTGATCAATGTAACGCTTTTTGTAAATCACGTTGGCCCCTAGTCCGAGAACAAATTTCTCAAAGCCCTCCGGCGATGCAACGGCACAGAAAAGTGCAACTTTTTTCCCTCGGAGAATCTCCAGTGGTTGGATTTCTCCCGTCTGGTGAGCCACTAAATAGCAGGGCCTGTGACAACATTCAATAATCGGTACGTTCCCGTTCACCGCAGCGATCTTCTTTTCCAATATAATATCTTCCTTTCCATCCGATTTCGTCAGC
>JAISMD010000004.1 GCA_031276935.1 Puniceicoccales bacterium | reverse complement strand
CAGAGCCGCCGCCTGTGTAATCCTCCTCGGCACCATCGGCACACGAAATGCAGACGTTATTCGGCAACGCTTGGCGAATATCGTTCGTGTAACCGGATTTGTCCCATTTCAAAAACTTCGCCGGTTTCGAGCCGTCGAACCAAACGACATGGCCGTCGCAATAAATCACATAGCCGCCCGTGGAACCGTAGAGTCCTACTTTTTCATCCCATTTTCCGTCCTCCCGCAGGCCTCGGGTGAAGGCAAAGGGCGTCGTGTCGAGCGGGACATTCGCCGGTAAACCTGTAATTAGGCAGTAGCTGAAGAAAGGGTTATCATTGACCATAGAATTTATAACGTTGGTAAACGCAGAGTTGTCTTCTATCTCATTGGTACTACTGTTTCTGTAGCAAATTACTTCTTCTTGAATTTTCGAAGCATATTTATCCCCCGGGGAAATGTAAACATGGGGATCGTTCAAAATCATATCGGAAAGGCTGTACCTACCATATCCTGCTAACGCCAAGACAAAATATGAGGCTCCGCCTCCCCACATCTCCCAGCCGCGATTGACGACGGCTTCATACCAGGCCCCCCGGATCTTTTGCAGATGGGAAACATCCCGCAGCTTTTGCACACTGCGTTTTATCGTGCCCATCCCGGGCAGTAAAATCGCCAGTAAAATTGCGATAATCGCAAAGACAAAAATAACTTCAATTAACGTAAATGCTTTTAGCTTTTGCGTTGCGTTGCGTTGCGTTGCGTTGCGTTGCGTTGCGTTGCGTTGCGTTGCGTTGCGTTGTACTTTTCCATAACATTTTCCTAATTCTCAACAAAAAATATCCGATGTCAAGATTTTTTTACTAATTTTAATTTCATTGGTTTTCCAGAAAACTTTTCCCTTGACAGGACACCTCCAACATTAGCCTAAAATTGTTTAGAACGGTTTTTAATTGAATTAATTCAAAATGTAAAAATCTCGGGTGGTTCTTGAAAAGAATGGCTTAATAATTGAATAAAAATGATCCGACGTCCAACGCGTAGCGTTTCCATAGGCCCCTTTACCATCGGTTCCGAGCATCCCATTCGCGTGCAGTCCATGACCAATACACCGCCCCAAAATGTCGCGGAAACAATGACCCAAATCCGCCAACTCTACGAAGCTCAGTGCGAAATTATTCGTCTTAGCATACCTAATCGCCAAGCTATCCTCAGCCTCCAAAAAATTCAACGCCAACTCCAAAACGATAAAATTCCAATCGCCCTCGTCGCCGATGTCCATTTTTCTCCATCCATAGCCCTAGCTTGTATTCCCTTTGCCCATAAAGTCCGCATCAATCCCGGAAATTTTAATGAAAATTTTACCGCATTTACGGAACTGATTCGCTCCGCTAAACGGGAAGGAACCGCCATTCGTATCGGCGTCAACGGTGGTTCTTTGAGTAAAAAAATCCTGGAAAAATATGGCAACGGTGGCGAAGCGATGTACCAAAGTACACTCCCTTTCCTCGAAATTGCCGATGCGGAAGGGTTCAACCAAATGGTTCTCTCCTTTAAAGCCAGCGACGTCGGTGCAACGGTCACCCATCACCGCGAAATTTTACCAAAACTTGATCAACGGGGTTTCAATTTCCCCCTGCATCTTGGTCTTACCGAAGCCGGAGATGGCGTCTACGGTCGCATTAAGAGTGCCATTGCCATGGGCAGTCTCCTTCTCGACGGCATGGGTGATACGGTTCGCGTCTCTTTGACGGAGAATCCCGTCCAGGAAATCGCCGTAGCCTACGACATTTTACAGGCCTGCGGGAAACGATTTCATCGGGCGGAGTACATCGCCTGTCCTTCCTGCGGCAGAACTCAGTTCGATATTCAGAGTGTTTTTGCCGCAATTAAAGAGAAAACGGCCCATTTAGTGGGGATAAAAATTGCGGTTATGGGATGTATGGTGAACGGATTAGGGGAAATGGGGGATGCGGATTTCGGATACGTGGGAGCCGGCCCGGGAAAAGTTAATTTATATCGCCGAAACCAATGCGTTAAAACCAACATTCCCGAACAAAATGCCGTAACAGAATTGCTCAAAATTATCGAAGCGTCCCGAATTTCGTAGTCGCTCATATCCGTAATCGTTCATATATTTTCGCTTCTACTCCTGGGATTTTGATTTGACATCGTTTCCAGCTGGGGAATGATTTCGCCATGCAATTTCAGTTTTCCGTCGAAGAACTTCAAGGGATCGTACAACCCTCCCACATCAATGGTGTTTTTCAAGGAAAAATTACACAAATTTCAAATTTACGGGAAGCAAAATCGGGTTCTCTCTCCTTTCTTTCTAACCCAAAATATTCCCGTGATGTTGCCCATTGCGAGGCTTCCGTACTGCTTTTACCGGAAAATTTCGACCACACTCCGAAAGAAAATCAGGTCATTTTTTTTTGTAAAAACCCATCCATCGCCCTCGCAAAAATTTGCCAATATATCGAAAAACTGAATGCGGACCCCATCCGCTCCGAAATTCATCCCACGGCGATGATTCATCCCACGGCGACGCTGGGGAAAGATGTTTCCATTGGCGCCTACGTTGTCGTGGAAGAAGGCGTGCGGATCGGTGAAAAAACGGTAATCGATAGCGGTACCTTCATCGGAAAATATAGCTCAATCGGCCAGCATTGTAAAATTTGGCCCAACGTATCGCTCATGTCCTTTTCCCAAATAGGGAATCGGGTTACGCTCCATTCCGGAGTTGTAATCGGGAGTGATGGCTTCGGTTTCGTAGCGGTCGACGAATTCCATCAAAAAATTCCCCAAGTAGGTAACGTCGTTCTGGAGGATTTCGTGGAAATCGGTGCCAATACAACCATCGATCGGGCCCGCTTCGCCTCAACGATTATTGGTCAAGGAACGAAAATCGATAATCTCGTTCAAATCGGTCACAATGTTAAAATTGGGAAAAATTGTATCATCGTCGCGCAGGTCGGTATTGCGGGCAGTACAATCATCGGCGATCGAGTTACCATCGGGGGACAAGTTGGCATCGCCGGTCATTTGCACATTGCCGACGGTACCCAAATCTGTGCCCAATCCGGTGTAACAAAAAATACGGAACCCAATGTTACATTACTCGGATCACCGGCTACCCCCTACAGGGACGCCGTTCGCCAATTCGCTGCCCTAACTGAACTCCCAAAAATTCTGAAAAAATTCACGAAATTTATAAAAAATCGGCCCGCAGATTTTAGAGAAAAACCCTAGGCTCCACGCCCTAAATTATCTAAAACAGGCTCGATCCATCGGAATTATATCTATCGGAACTGTGTTTTGCGTTCCCGATTTCCGTAAAAATATTTTTTCATTTTCCCATCTTACCAGCGAAATCGCTCATTTTATCCGTGAACACTAAACCGCTCATTTTAACAAAAACATGGTAACTTTGACATGTCAAGGTACTTAAATTTTCCATTTGAAGAAATTTCTTTAGCCATTTAGATAGGATTGATGGTTGTATTTTGCATATTTTTCTGTGGATTTTGTACATGGCTCGCCTTCTACTTCATCAATAAATACAACGTCGAGCAAACATCTCTCATCACGGAATTGAAAAATAATCAGGATCTCTACGCCGCACTCTGCACACAAAAAGCAGAACTTCAGGGCCGGCTGTCTGCCATCGAATCGCAATTGCAACAAAAAACCCAAGAGTTTAATGGCTTATTCGAGAATTTCCAAAAACTTTCCGAGGAAAAAATTGCCATCGAAACCACACGCAGCGAAATCCTCAAACATCGGGAACAACTGAAACTCGAACTCTCCAATTTGTCCCAGGAAATTTTGGAGGCCAAGAAACAGAAATTTTCCGAAGAAACGAAACGGGAAATTGGTCATTTAGTAACCGAGTTACAAAGGGAATTTTCCACCTTTAAGAACGAAATTTTTTCTCCGGAAACGAAATCGCGTACGGAATTGTCGACCCACCTTAAATCGCTCCTCGAAAATATGGAAAAAATGCACAGCGAAACGGAAAATTTGACGAACGCTCTGCGCAATAATTCAAAAGCCCAGGGAGATTGGGGCGAAATTCAACTTGAAAACCTCCTCGAACAAGCCGGCCTATCGGAGGAAAATGGCGACTATATTAAGCAGGGAAAGGGTCTCGAATTGGAGATCAACGGTGGTGCTGCGAAACCGGATTTTCTCATTAAACTCCCTCGGGATCAGTGGATTTTGATTGATGCAAAGGTCTCCCTTTCCGCCTACGAACGCATGGTCAACGGCAGCGACAATCCCCAGGAATATGAACACTTTCTCTCCCAACATATACACTCCATCCAAAGGCACATCGATGAAGTTGCCAAGTACCATCAAATCAAAAATACCATCGATATTTGCCCATTTTTACTCATGTTTTTACCCATCGAATCAGCCTACGCCAGTGTCATTTCCAATCCTTCGGCCCATAAAAAAGACATCGGCGAATACGCTCGCCAAAGAAATGTTATCATCGTTTATCCCTCCACACTTTTCCTCACCCTACGCCTTATCCAAGCCATCTGGCAGGTCGAAAAACAAAACCTCAATGCCCAAGAAATTGCCGATCGGGGCGGAAAATTATATGATAAATTTTGTGGATTACTTGACGAATTACGGGAATTATACAAGCTTTTCGGAAAGGTACACGAGCAATTTGATGATAAGATCATCCCAAAAATCAGTGGCCGGGGAGGCTTACTCACCCAATGCGACGATCTCCAGAAACTCGGTGTAAAAAATAAAAAATCAATTAAAAAAGAAAGTTTAATGGAAAGTTAAAATTATGTTAGATTTAAAATTTATTCGTGAACATGGCGATGAAGTGCGGAACGGAATCGCTAAGAAGAAATTTAGCTGCGACCTCGATGCTTTTATCGCAACCGATGGCGAACGGCGTGACCTCATTACCCGTTTGGAATCGCTGAAATCGCAGCAAAATAATGCCGGCGATGCCATCAGAAATCTCGATAAAAAATCTCCTGAATTTCAGTCAAAAATCGCTGAACTACGGACGCTTTCCGAAGAAGCAAAAGCACTCGACGGTCAACTTGAAATCATTGAAAAAAAATGGAAAGCGCTCTACCTCAGCATTCCCAACGTACCCCATGAATCCGTACCCATCGGGAAAAATGCGGATGATAATCAGACCGTTGCAACCTGGGGTGACACCGAAACAATTTCCCCTTTTGCCATTCCCCACTACGACATTCCCTGGTTTAACCAACTAATCGATTTCCCACGGGGCGTAAAAGTAACCGGAGCCGGGTTTCCTTTTTACATTGGCGACGGAGCCCGTGTGGTGCGTGCACTAATTACATTTTTTTTAAACGAAGCCAAGGCCAATGGCTACACCGAGCTGATGGCACCGATTATGGTAAACGGTGAAAGTGCAACGGCAACCGGTCAACTTCCCGACAAAGAGGGCCAAATGTATCACGACGTAACCGACGATTTTTACATGATTCCGACGGCGGAAGTCCCAGTAACAAACTTTTTCCGCGACGAGATTTTCGAAGAATCGGAGTTACCGATTTATCGCTGTGGCTACACGCCATGTTTTCGCCGGGAAGCGGGAAGCTGGGGAAAGGACGTCCGCGGACTGAATCGTTTACATCAGTTTGACAAAGTGGAATTGGTCAAATGGACCCACCCCGATAGCAGTTTCGAAGAACTCGAAAAATTACGCCACGATGCGGAAATGCTTTTGCAAAAATTAAATCTCCCCTACCGTGTGCTTTCCATCTGCACCGGTGATATCGGCTTCCCCCACAGCAAACAGTACGATTTAGAGGTTTGGTCCGGAGGGCAAAAGCGTTGGCTTGAGGTGTCAAGTTGCAGTAATTTTACCGATTTTCAAGCTCGCCGTGCCGGGATTAAATTCCGAGAAAAAAACGGGAAATCGACCTTTGTGCACACCCTCAACGGCTCCGGGTTAGCCGTACCACGCGTCCTCGCGGCGATTCTGGAAAATAATCTCCAAAAGGATGGCACCGTACTCCTACCGGAAATTCTTCAAGATTTTGTTGGGGCAAAAAAGATAGGATCCATATAGGTCAAATGCAAATTACAGACTGAATTTCCTGTGATTTGAAAATTTAAAAGCCTTCCCCAATTTTGTGAAATACCTAATTTCTCGATCGTACGTGTACAATCGAGAGTTTCCAATAATACCGCTTAATTTTATTGATCCAGTAATTCAAAACCGCTTTC
Source organism: Puniceicoccales bacterium (assembly GCA_031276935.1). Classification (GTDB taxonomy): domain Bacteria; phylum Verrucomicrobiota; class Verrucomicrobiia; order Opitutales; family LL51; genus LL51. The sequence continues at coordinate 1,057 of JAISMD010000004.1, read as the reverse complement.
TATACCTTCTCTTTGGCGTAGAAATTCTTCCGCAGATTGACGCGTATGGGAGTGGCCATTCATTTGAATATCCCGTTCTATGTCTGCCCAATGGATATCGATTTCTTGCCAACCGATTAACTGCGTACCTCTTTGAACAGGTTTTTCGTAAAGAATTTCTAATCCTTGGTTGTTTTCCCGGCAACTAATTAAAGCCCAATTATCCAAGTCGTAAAATTTTCTTTTACTTTTTACCGGATTGCTTTTTTGAGCATATTCAATCAAAGCTGGCCGATCTGGAGCGTTCATTTCCTTTGGATTTTCGTAGGTATTTATGTCCATATTTATCTCCTTTTCTGTAAAATTTCCTATCCATTATCCCCTTAGGAATTAAGATCTGCTGTCATGGAAGCACAATAGAATATTGTAGCAGCATTCGTTAATTGTTGAATCATTTCTTTTCCTTCTGATGTGCTCCCATCGGTGGTCCGTTTTATCTCATAAATTTTATGGTCCCGTTCCTTCACTTCTAAATTTCTCTTTGTATGAATCTGCATCTCCGTAGAGATCATCCCATAATTAGTTGGGTAGCCAATGTTGAAATGTAACCCAACATAACCACCTTTAGGTTCTCCTGCAAATTTATTTTCGATACCGACGCTCCACACCTTTTCCCTTGCCTTTTCACCTAACTTCTGTACCGCCACTACCATTTGATCATAATCATTAACAACAATCGTTCCCCGCAACATATCTCCCATATTCTCGACATAGGAAGGGAAAGACAGATCGTCTGTTATCAATGTCTGGACTTTCCGCATCTCCACTCGGTTTTCAACCTTGCGTTGGGTACTTTCCTCACTTTTCACCGCGTATGGGTAATCTTCCTCCTTCGACCCAGCTGAAAAACATCCACCGCCAGCAGCTGCTATGTCCTCCATATCGTGGATAAAACCCGATTTAGCTTCTTCTGCCACCTGATGAAGGGCAAGCGCCCTCGCAAATTCCGCATCTTGAACGCAACGTCTGGGAGATCTACATGTCCAGAGGCCTCAGCAGCATTAATTTCAATCATTTC
>JAISMD010000061.1 GCA_031276935.1 Puniceicoccales bacterium | reverse complement strand
TAAAAGGGAAATCCTCCCATCGGCTGATCTTTTCGGCCAAAACGTAGGCCCTTTGACAATCCATAGCTTCCCGAAGAAGTGGACCGGGAATAAAGGGTTCGAGGATTTGTTGCAATTGTTTTTGTTGTTGATTGATGTGGTTCCCATAGGCTTCCAAGGAGGGGCGGCTTCCCTTTGGCCATCGTAGGAAATTGTGGGTGAAAATACCGGCAAATCTCGCCCTATCGAATCGGAGTGATGGGCGATAATTTTTGAGAATGTGGCGGTACCAAATTTCTTCTGGGGCGGTAAAAGCACGTTCGATGGCCGTTGCGCTCAATGTTAGAGCCTCCCTATTCCCCACGGTATACTCAAAGGGACCAAAGGTTATGTTTCCGTCATTGCGCTGCCTATGGATTGGTTTCAAAAATTCATATTTTTCGGATGCACCGTCATTTTTTTCCGAAAAGGATTGGGTGAGTTGTCGAATGGTTTCCCCATTGAGAATGCAATGGTGTGTATTTTGGTATTGTTGGGCAAAGTAGTTCGATATATTATTTTTTTCTGCGATCAGGTGAACATGATCGGCATTCAGGTACGGGAGTAGATTTTCGAATTCGGAAGCGTGGTCATTGGAGGATGGGGCGGGGCACATTACGATGGCACGGTCGAAGTGGAACTGCGTCGCCGAAAACATATCCATGATGAAAATAGGGGCGTAAAAAGGTTCTTCCCGGGGAGGTTTTGTGTTGTTGTAGACGGCTAGGGCGTAATCCAAAAATGCTTTTTTTCGTACGGGAAAATGATCTCCAAAGAACTGTTTTTGCCCATTCATTTCGGGAATAATCGACGTTGTTTGCTGAATATATTCCCCCATCGTCGCTTTCTCCGCCAATGGCGGGTAGCGTTGGAGTATTTCGGAGATTTGTGGATGATTGATATGGGGGAGGAGGGAGGCGATGGAATCGATGGGATAAAGATGGAAGAGCTGGGATAGGTAAGCGTAGTAATCGCCCAGATTCGACTGTTCTCCCAAAGCGATGAGATCAAGGAAGGATAGAAAATGTTGGAAATCGCCTTCCCTTTGGAATTGGTACCAGGCCAAAATGAGATTATCTTTGGGATCGATGCCACGGGTTTGGAAGCCGTTGTGATGGCAAAGATTATGGGCATTTAATTCCTGGGCAACGAGTTCGGCATGGAGCTCCGATGGACAAATAATGGCCGTTGTTTTCGCTTTCCGTTCTACGCTTTCTTCCCCGGTGGGGAAGTCATTGCCTAGCCGTACGCCGCAACAGCGGGCCGCATCCACGGAATCGGCTACGATGGAAAATTCAATGGATTTATTCTTTCGATCTCGGTAAACGGTTTCTCCGGGACCAAAATTTCCTTCCAAAGCTTCGAAAATCTCCAATTCCCCATCGCCCCGATCGAGGGCAAGAAATAGGACATGGTCCGTCGTTTTTTTTATGAGAGTTAGGAATTCGTGGGGATAGCGTTCCCGGGAGGAATAACCCATTAGAATGCAGTTTGAAAACATGGGTTGGGGAGGAATTCGATGGAGCATTTCGATCAGCGCTTGGTGGGGCGTAAGCCAATGGAGCATTTGGATTTGCTGCTCCAGAAAATGAATTATTTCAGCGGAAGGGGGATCCGGCATAGGGGTTGCCGTCCCGAGAAAGATTTTAGAAAGGAGATGAGGGTCGGCATGGATACTATGATTTTGGAGCAAAAATCGGATATCGTTGTCATTCAATATATGTTTCCCGGGCAGGATTTGTTCAGCCAAGACTTCGCTCCATTCGGAAAACGTGTGGCAATGGGTATGGGCGAAAGACCGGTTATGTTCGGCGAAAAAATATTTTAGGAATTTCATAGCGATTGTGGAGTGGCAGAGAATGAGGGATGGCTTGCTTGCCGATGAATGAATTTGTGCGGTAGCGGCGATGAGTTTATCGGAGAAGAGGAGGAAATCGTTGGCAATTATTCCGGCCATGAATGGGATGAAAAGAAATGGTATAATGTTGCAAGATTGGAGGGATCATTATCGTTGGGAGGCGAATGATATGCACCAGATTACGTTTAGCGAACAGAGTTTAGCGGAATTCAATAAAATGGAGAAGATGGAACAGCTACAATTCATCGATCGACTGAGTAGTTGCTGCGATGAATATTTACATCACCATTTGACCAATGTGCAAAAATTCCGCCGCGATAATAGGGATATTTATCGCTGTCGCATCGAAGATCTGCGGATATATTTCGAAATCCATGGGGAGATTGTTTTCTGTACCTACATTCTCCATCAACATACGCTTTCCGATTTTGTTTATCGCAATAAGCTACCCATTTCGGAGACACAAATGTTTGAGCAGTACGATTCCTTTTGGAAATATTTGGAGACATTGCGTACGAAGTCCTAGCTGATTTTCCCTCTCAACTTTTCCTACTCAACCGTTGGCGGAGAATCCATTAATTGTTGGATTAATTTTTCCAATTTTTTACCGTAATTTTTATCCATTGCCCAGGTCCCTGCCAGATCATGAACCGTTTTCAATTTCCCGAAGTGGGGAGATTTTTCCACGAATTTACGCCGTGGATCGACGCAGGGCGATGCCAATGGTTCCGTGGAGGCGTAGGCTTTCAGGTGTTGCACGTGGGCCCGGATACCCTCCTCCGCGGTCGGGAAGGAAGAACTTCGTGCATTGGGTGTGCTACCGAGGCCGGCAAAATTATTCTGTTGTCCTTTGACCTCTCCACCAAATCGAAGGAAGGAAGTTTCCAATGCCATTTGTGCCACGGCGATGGCCAGATTGATGGATTCTTTTCGGCATTCTTCGCCGTAGATACGCAGGATTCTTTCGGCATAATCCCGTGTTAACTTTGGATTATTCCGCAGAAGAAAATGTACCCCTTGGATCTCCGAAATCGAAGATGGATGGGAAAGGTACAGAACATGGGAGGTGGGATCCATTTTGATTTTGGAGAGCGATTTCGGGTACGATGCCACGAAAAACGAAAGGAAAACTATGGCAGCACATATTACCGATACCCCCGTATTTCTTAAATTCCTACGTCCCATAATGGGGGAGAAAAGATATATTTTTTACGGAAAAAGGCAAGGAAATTAGCAGCAATGTGTGGACGTTTGGATTTTATTCGAGGCAAGATTGGTATTTATTTTTGCCTCGCAGCGGAGGAGGTAAATAACACTGGGTATGATGATGAGTGCACCGGCAATGGTATTGGGAGCCACCGCTTCATCGAAAAATAAATAGCCAAAAATACTCGCCAAAATAAGTTCAACGTAGCGGAAGGGAGCCGTAGCCGAAACATCAATGTAGAGAAAAGATTTCAGAATACAGAATAACAACAGATTAGCTCCCGTTCCCAATAGGGCGAGGAGTAGGATGTGGTGCGGGGATAGAAGCGTGACCCTATGGGCGAATTCGGAAAATAGGGACAGGGGTTCGTTGGAGTTGAAAAATCGGGGAACCATCAGTGCGATCATTGAAAATAGCATCGTAAAAATCCCGGTATAAAATAGACTGGTCAATGTTCCTTCCTTGGTGACGAGTATTTTATTGAGGATATCGAGTAGGGCGAAGAGGACTGCGGACAGTAGGAATAGGGAAGCCGCAGGTACGGAAAAGGATGCCGTTTGGGGATTGAGTACAACGGCTACACCGAGGAAACCAAAGAGGGTCGCCATGAATCGGGATTTCCCGATTTTTTCTTTCAAAATGATCATCGCCAGGAGCAGTGTGAATAGGGGTGTCGTGAAATTAATCAGACAGGCGACGCTGAGTTGGGACGCTTCTAAACCGTAGCACCAAATGAACATCCCCAGAAAGAGAATAAATCCCCGCAAAAGATTGGAGGCCAAGTGCTGTGTTTTAAAGCTTTGGACAGAGCGTCCCATGAGGGGTAAGAGTAGGAGCGTACTGAAAAAGAACCGCCCAAAAATGACCTGCAATGGCGATAGGCTTAGTTCCAGATATTTGGTTATGACATCGTTGGTTTCGCAGACCAGTAGACTGGTGAGGAACCATGCGATGCCCCGAAAATAGGATTTTTCCGAATGATGTACCATGTTTTTAAAAATTAGGATTAAATTTATTCTTTTTAGCGGCTTCTAAATTTGGAAACGATGTCCTGTTTCAGCATCATACCGACGGTCTGGTCGATCAATTTTCCGTCCTGGAAAAAGAGCATCGTTGGAATGGAAGAAATATTATATTCCTCCGTTAGGAAGGAACATTCGTCCACATTAATTTTAAAAATTTTAATATCCGCACGTTCCAGGGACAGCGTGTCTAGGATTTTCCCAAGGGAACGGCAAGGACCACACCATGGTGCCCAGAAATCAATGATAAGCTTTCCATCATTTCCCTGAATGGTATTGAGAAAAGCGTCTTCGGAGAGGGATAAAACATTACTCATAGTGAAATTTTTTAGCGAAGGGAAAAAGAAATTCAAGCTATTCTTGGAAATAAAATGGGTGCATCCATTGCCAATGGTCGTCCCGCTAGATGATTGAGGTCCCAATTAAGTTGCGTTCCCCATGTGGCTTGATCGATGGCGAATACGGAGAGAATCCGTTGTCCGATTCCCGGCATTATGGGGATCAGAATGGTGGCTATTAGGCGAACGGCTTCGGAGCAAACGGCTAGGGTAGTGTGCAACATTTCCAAATCCTTTGGATCGTTCGATTTTGCCAATTTCCAAGGGGCACGCATTTCCAGAAATCGATTGGCTTTGGCGATAAATGCAAAAATATTTTCCAAAGCACTGTGGAATTGGAGTTGTTCATAGCCTTCGAGAACTTTGCTTTGTGTTTGTTCCCAGGCATCGACCATTTCCCTTTCGAGGGATTCGAGGGGTAGGCTAACGGTTGGGACAACGCCATTTGCGTAGCGGCGTAGCATATTACTGTTGCGGCTGAGTAGATTACCGAGGTCATTGGCGAGATCATTATTATAGCGGCCAATGAAGCGTTCGTGGGAGAAATCGCTATCCTGGCCGACGTTCATTTCCCGGAGAACGAAGTAGCGGAAGGCATCGGCTCCGAATTGCTTGGCGTAATCGATGGGATCGACGACATTCCCCACGCTTTTGGACATCTTTTCCCCGGAACAAAGCCACCAACCATGGGCCAACAATGTTTTAGGCATCGGTAGATCGAGGGCATGCAACATGATGGGCCAGTAAATGGAGTGGGCCGGAACCAGAATGTCTTTACCGATGACGTGGTAATCGACGGGCCAGTATTGATTAAATGATTCACCGCCGTAGCCGATTGCGGAGATGTAGTTAATGAGTGCGTCGAACCAAACATAGGTGACGTATTCCCGGTCAAAGGGGAGTTCGATCCCCCAGGAGAGACGATTTTTGGGTCGGGAAATACAGAGATCGTTGATATCGTCTTTGAGAAATTCCAAGACCTGTTTGGCACGGAATTTCGGGAAAATGAAATCTCCGTGGTCATTGATATAGTCGATGAGCCAGGCTCGATGTTGCTTTAATTTGAAGAAGTAATTTACCTCCGTGATCTCCGTAACTTGGCCAAATTCCGTTTCCGGCCAAATGCCATCGACTTTGTCCTTTTCCTGGAGAAAACGTTCCACCCGCGTGCTGTAAAAACCACTGTATTCTGCTTTGTAGATATCACCTTTCTCGAAAAGTTTCCGCAGAATATCCCCCACAATTATTTTATGGCGGGGTTCCGTGGTACGGATATAGTCGTCGTAGGAGACGTTGAGTAGGGCACAGGTTTCGATGAATTCCTGGGCGGTAGCGTCGCAGAGTTCTTGGGGAGTGATGTGACGTTCACGGGCTGTTTGTTCTACCTTTTGTCCATGTTCATCGAGGCCGGTGAGAAAGTGTACCTCGTAGCCCAATAGGCGTTTAGTTCTACAAATAACATCGGCTAAAATTTTTTCATAGGCGTGGCCGATGTGGGGATGACCATTGGCGTAATCGATGGCAGTGGTGAGGTAAAATGGCTTCATAGGTTTATGGAGTCAACGATTTGTTTCCTTTTTTTGCAATAAAATTTTTCCAATGATTTTAGGGAAATTGATTTTAGGAAAATGTCACTGCTTTACCTACCCATGCTCCGAAATTGATCATTTAGGATTGAAGTTTACGGTTCCGATGCTAATGATTCCGATCCATCGTTTGATGTTGGCCTATCTTACAGTTCGACTGGATCCCTTTCTACTGCGTTTCCCAAATCATTGGTTTATCGAAGGGATTCGCTGGTATGGGGTAGGTTACGTGGTGAGTTATTTTCTGGTACAATTTTTTTTAGCCTCCTATTCCAAGGGAAAGCTTTCGCCACTGACGGCGGTTCAAAATGATGCCCTACTTATATACTTTGCCCTAGGGGTTGTGTTTGGTGGGCGTTTAGGCTACTGTTTGCTCTACGATTTTGGGCATTTCGTAGAAAATCCGCTGAGTTTTTTTCAGATCTGGAATGGAGGGATGGCGAGCCATGGAGGTTTTGTGGGAGGAATTTTAGCGATTTTTTATTTTTCGAAAAAATTTCGCTGCAACATATTTCGTGTGGGAGACATTATGAGTTCCATCATTCCCCTATGTCTCATGATTGGTCGCCTATGCAATTTCATCAACGGGGAGTTGGTTGGCCGTGTAACGGATGTACCCTGGGGGATGATTTTTGAAAATTCCGCCACGTTGGGATTAGTTCCGCGGCATCCGTCTCCCCTATACGAGGCATTTTTTGAAGGATTTTTACTTTTTATTATTTTACAAATTCTCATTCGGAGGAAAGGTTTCCCCGATGGTTATTTGAGTGGAATTTTTCTGATTTTATATTCCACGGTACGCATGGGTTGTGAATTTTTTCGGGAACCGGATGCGGAATTGATATGGGCGATGACACGGGGGCAATTTTTCAGCATATTTTTATTGATTTTTGGGATCATTTTAATTTTTTTCAGAAGAAGGATTAGGCAAAAAACGCTTTAAATTCCCTGAAAAAATTAAGTTTTCCAAAAAAAATCCCAAGATCCACGGGATGGAATTCTTGGGGATTCGGCATTAATTTCCGGTGAAATTTTTACAATATTTTCTTCTGAAAGAATCCAAATTTCAAACGGAATTCATTATTGATTCAGTATTTCTTTTAGAATTAAACAAGATCATTTAAAAGTTTTCTTTTTCCCTCAATGCCACTTCCTCTTCAAACAATATGGTATCTTTCTTAAAAAATTCGTTATGCAATTCATCCAACTTTTCCCGAGTCTCATCGCTGCCCTTGTCTTCAAATATTGCATCCAGACAAAAGCAGTACAGATCAGTATACACAAGCCGACGTTCAGCAATTTGATCTGAAAGGGGGAGTCTCATCTCCCTCAAATGTTGCATCATTTCAAGGGATTCTACTTCCTGGCCTGCTTTTTGAATGAGGGCTATTGCTTCTTTTCCATTACCGGCATTCAATGCTTGCGTTGCTTGGTTTTGGTAGAGCTTGCAGCGCTTTATTGGCCCCATGAGTGCCAATTGTTTTAGGGCATCATGATGCTTGATTTGTGCAGCATGATATATGCAATCTGTCTCTCCGGCTTTTCCGATTTGCTTGTAGAGACCAGCCATAGCCATGTGTTGTGCCTTTATCCCATTATGCAATATCGCTTTCTGGCGATCATTAGAAGAAGGTGCCAACTCTTCCTCTTTAAGGTTTTCCAATGTTTCATTGGCTTTTTTAAGGAGGGAAAGGGCTGTGGATTGTTGATTATCTTCTATTGCTTTTTGGGCTAATTGGCAGCAGGCCCAGAAACGTTCGTTATTAGACATTTCGTTCCATTTTTTTGTATTTGTTTTCGACGTCTCGCCCGTCCTAGATGTATCACTCGCTCTAGGCGTATCGTTCGTCCTAGGCGTATCGTTCGTCCTAGGCGTATTCGTTCGATTGCTCTCCTCTGTTTTAGGCATTTCGTTCCAAATTTTTTCACGCATATCCATCATCGCTGTTTTTATTTTGTTTATGTTTTTCCCTTGAGCAAAGGTAGTTTTTGTGCACATGCTGGCATATTTTGTATCGGATGGTCTTATGGTAACTTGTGTCGGTCTGCCAAATAATTTGCTGAAAAATCCAGTAGGTTTTTCCATCCTAATTTGGAAATCTGTACCTCCAATCGAGAAAATACCTTGCGAATTGCCCTGGGCTTTAGCTTGATCATGTAACGCATGCAATTGCTGATCTAATCCCCCTAAATCTCCACTTGAAATATTATTAAAACTCATATTATTTTCCTCCAGTTTGACTAAGGATATTATTTAAATAATGATTGTTTTGCAATATTTTGATAAAAAAATCTTCATTTTCTTAAAAATTTTTTAGGTTTATTTTTTTTTATCCATCAAAGACTCTTTTCCGATGGGTATTCCCTGGGGACTAAATTTGTTTTTTTTGCCATGGTTTTACCATTTTTCTGGCTTGTTTTTAGATAAAATTTGCTATGGTCGATCTCCGTGGTGTCGGATTGTAAAAATTATAATTTTCGCGAAATCGAACCCTTTTGGCAAAAAAGGTGGTTAAAGGAAAAAACATTTTCCGTCGGGGATGGAGGAGTTCGAGAGAAATACTACGTTTTGGACATGTTTCCCTATCCTTCGGGGGCTGGACTTCACATTGGTCATCCGGAGGGTTACACGGCTTCCGATATTTTAGCGCGTTACAAATGGGCCAATGGTTTCAACGTTTTACATCCCATGGGTTGGGACGCCTTTGGTTTACCCGCTGAACAACATGCCATTGCGACGGGACAACATCCCTCCGTCAATACGGAGAAAAATATTCACCGCTTCCGCCAACAGATACAATCCCTCGGCTTTGCCATCGATTGGGACCGGGAAGTGGATACGACGGATCCGGAATATTACCGTTGGACGCAGTGGATTTTTTTACAATTATTCAAGCATGGATTGGCCTATGTGGACGAAAAACCGGTTTGGTGGTGTCCGGAATTACGGTCGGTACTGGCCAACGAGGAGGTCATTAATGGTCGTTCGGAGCGGGGAGATTTTCCCGTAGAGCGGAGGAATTTACGCCAGTGGGTTTTGAGAATTACGCGCTATGCGGACAAGTTATTACAAGGCCTTGAGCATATTGATTGGCCCGATTCGACGAAGCGGCAACAGATTGCTTGGATCGGTCGTTCCGAGGGAGCTGAAATTGACTTTCCATTGGAAAATGAAGATGTAAAAATTACCGTCTACACGACCCGTCCCGATACACTCTACGGCGTAACTTTCCTCGTTTTAGCCCCC
>JAISMD010000053.1 GCA_031276935.1 Puniceicoccales bacterium | reverse complement strand
TTACGGGATAATAGTGGGGGACTTTTGGAGCAATCGGTAATGATTGGAGGATTATTCATGGACGGTCCGATCGTGCAGGTACGGGGGCAGTATGGCAACGTGGAACGCTTCGACACTAGGGCAAATCGGATTGTATGGGATGGACCTTTGGTGGTTTTGGTTTCGAAGATGAGTGCCTCTGCCGCCGAGATTTTAGCCGGAGCGCTCAAGGATCACAATCGGGCGATTATCGTTGGCGATCAACACACCCATGGGAAAGGTACGGTACAGATTCTTTTCCCGATGGAACAATTATTTTCAAAATTTAGGTACAAGGAGAGTCTAGGGGCATCCCGGGTGACGACTCAAAAATGGTACCGTCCCAGTGGCCTTTCGACGCAAATTCGTGGGGTCGAATCGGATATCGTATACCCTTCCTTTGACGCACTATTGCCCGTTGGGGAATCGGACTTACCCCATGCCATTGAATGGGATTCGATCGATGGATTAGCCATTAATTCGTGCCGTGAAATTACACCGGAAGTTTTTTCCCAACTCAAACATTTAAGCCAGGAACGACAGCAAAAATGTCCTGAATTTCTGTTATTAAACGATCGCATTTCCCGTTTAAAAAAGGTTTTAGAGGTGAAGGGTGGAGCGATTCATTTGGGGAAGCGTCGTATGGAAAAATACGAGGATGAGGTCATTCAAAGAACACTGGATGGACGTATGCAATTACTGGCTAAGGACAATGAACCTTTTAAGGAAATTTTATTGGACGCCGTAGAGATTCGCAATGGAGAAAGAAATGCTGGGAAAATGCAAGATTCCGTTGAGCAAAAATCGGAACGCGTTGACACCCATTTAAAGGAGAGTTTACGAGTCATGGTTGATTTTTTAAGGATTTTGAGATGAAGACGTTACCCAATAGCTTAAGAGAAATATATCCTTTTAGGAATCATTTTTTAAACATAGGGGGCAATCGCATACACTATGTGGATGAGGGAGAAGGGGATACGGTAATGATGTTACACGGGAACCCGACCTGGTCTTTCTACTACCGTGAGCTTATCCAGCATTTGCGATCGACCTTTCGTTGCATTGCCATTGACAATATGGGTTGTGGCCTATCGGATAAGCCGCAGAACTACTCCTACCGTCTAGCGGATCACATTTTCAATGCGCGAAAAGTAGCGGAGCATTTAAAATTAGGGCGTTTTCACCTCGTGATGCACGACTGGGGTTGTGCCATTGGAATGGCTTTGGCAGAGCGTTGGCCGGAGCGCATCGAAAGTCTCGTCATTATGAATGGGGCTGCTTTCCATTCGCCGCAGATCCCTAAACGCATCGCACTGTGCAAAATCCCTCTACTGGGGAGTTTTTTAGTTCGCGGCTTAAATGCTTTTGTTTTAGGTTCCAACCTAATGGCGACGGCGAAGGGATTGGATTCGACCGTGGCTTTGGGTTACAAATTCCCCTACGATTCCTGGAAGAATCGCATTGCCATCAAAAAATTCGTGGAAGACATTCCCCTGCACCGCAATCATCCTTCCTGGGACACATTGACGGCGATCCAGGATGGTTTATTTCTATTGAGTCAGAAGAAGATTCTTCTCCTTTGGGGGGCGCGGGATTTTTGTTTCACGGAAGTATTTTTCAATGAATGGAAACAATTTTTTTCGAGAACGAAAGACGTTGTTTACGAAGATGCGGGACACTACGTCCTGGAAGATATGGGGAAGGAAGCGGTCTCCGAGATTCGACAATTTATTGTTTATGCGAAAAAACCGGAGGTTACCTTATACTCCTAATTTAGGGGAATGCAATGGTGAATAAAGTGGACGATTGAAGATGTTTTTTGAAGATTTAAATCCGGAATGTGAAATTGGAGCCAACTGTCACTACGTGAAATTGGGATCTTTCCACATTGTTATCGATGCGGGGATGAGTCCACGGGAAATTGGTTTGAATGCGTTACCTAATTTTTCCGAGATCCCCGATGGTTCCCTTGATTTCATCATCGCCACTCACTGCCATTTGGATCACATTGGAGCCATTCCGATTTTGCTGAGAAATCATCCCAAAGCCCGCCTACTCGTTACACCGCAATCCCGTGTTTTAATGCCGGTCCTATTGGAAAACAGCTACGTTGTTATGAAGCATCAGCGAAAGGAATTGGGCATTAGGGAGTATCCTCTTTTCGAAAAGCATGAAATTGAGCGTTTAGGGGAATATTTTTTTGAAATGAAGTACGGTGTACGGCGTACTTTCCGCAAGGATGAGGATCAGATCGACATTGAGTTCTTCGATGCGGGGCACGTCGCGGGAGCCGGTGGAGTGATGTTGGAGTACAAGCATCGGAGGATATTTTTCAGTGGGGATATTCTTTTCCGTCGCCAGAGGATTTTACAAGCGGGGAAGTGGCCGGAAAAGAAAATCGATGCGCTGGTCATGGAAACGACCCGGGGTGCTACGGAGCGTACGGAACAGAAACAGGTTGAAGCTGAAATTGAGCGTCTGATTTTGACCATTCAATATACGTTACGGCGAGGGGGATCCGTTTTAATTCCCACCTTTGCCTTTGGTCGGACGCAGGAGGTTCTGACCATACTTCATGAAGCGGTAAGGGCGAAGAAGATTGATAAAAAAACACCCATTGTTTGTTCCGGGTTAGGCCTAGCGATTGTGGATACCTTCGATGAAATCTCACAGAAATATCCTTCCCTACAATTTCGGAAGAGCGTATTAAAGGACCTGGGGGTTATTCCCCTGAATCGGATGAAGTTTCTGCAACCGGGAGAGGAACCCAGCAAACCGACCATTTTTGTAATCAGCAGTGGTATGATGGTGGAGAACACACCTTCCTACAATATTGCCGCATGTTTACTGGGCAATGCGAAGAACAGTTTTTGTTTTGTCGGCTACTGTGATCCGGAGACGCCCGGTGGTCAGTTACTGGCTTCATCCACCGGAGGGAATTTTTTATTTTCCGCGCTCCATTACTCGACACCGATTCGTGCGGCCGTTGAACGTTTCGATTTAAGTGGCCACGCGGACCGGGAAGAATTGTTACAGGCGGCCATTCGTCTAGATCCGCGGGTAATCGTATTGAGCCACGGCAACGAAGAATCGCGGAACTGGTTTTACGACGAACTGACCTACAATGCGCCCCACATTCACGTACTAAATCCCGCGGTCCTAACGCCTTATCAGATTTAGTTTCGCCATTCTATGAAGTTTTTTGGCGATGGAATTCCTCGGAATGCGGGGAATGAAAACGGACTCCGAAGAATTTATCGAAAAAATTTTAATGGCTCCATTGAGCGGAATAATTTTTGGCCATATTTTTTTTTCAAAAGTAGAAAAAATTGACTGTGAATTAATTTTGAAAGTGGTGGGGAAGCGTCATTTTATGGGGGGAATTACGGTGAATAAGTTTTTGAAAAAATTTCTCGTATTTTCATTGAATATACTATATATTATGGCCAGTTAATTTAAGAACAACTAAATATAGTATTTTTTTAAGAAACATGATTAAGCAAACATTCAGTCAAAATGCACAATTGGACGTCCAATTGTTGAAAGAAACAGAGTTGTGCCAGCAAGTCTATAACGTTTTCCTCGAGGTAGGTAAGACTACGGGTGAATTCGGTTCAGATGTAGCGAAGGCATTTGCCAATGGGGTCATCGATCGCATCAGGGGCAATAAAATTGATTCATTTTCCTACGTCGAAGATTGTATCGAAGCGGCATTATTACAATCCCCCTACCATGGGAGTGCGAAAACCGTAATTCTGGCCCGCGATCGTCGCGATCATACCTCGGAATTGGTCAAGCAAATGGAAATCGATCGCATTGATCAGTATTTGTCCAAGCTCGATTGGGAGGTCCGGGAGAGCAGTAATATGTCCTATTCCCTGCAGGGTTTGAATCACTACCTATCCGGTGCGATCAGTCAAAATTACTGGCTCAACAAGATTTATCCCGAACCCATTCGCCGGGCACACGAGTCCGGTGATTTCCACCTCCATGATCTAACCCAGTTATCCGTTTACTGTGTAGGTTGGGACTTGGCGGATTTACTAAAGAGAGGTTTTGGGGGTGTTATTGGAAAATTGGAAGCGAATCCACCCAAGCATTTTCGTACGGCATTGGGGCAGGTGGTCAACTTCTTCTATACCCTCCAAGGGGAAGCGGCTGGGGCCCAAGCTTTTTCCAATTTCGATACCTTATTAGCGCCATTTATTCGCTACGATAATTTGAGTGAAAACATGGTGGAGCAGGCGTTACAGGAATTCATTTTTAACATTAATGTACCGACCCGTGCCGGTTTCCAAACGCC
>JAISMD010000043.1 GCA_031276935.1 Puniceicoccales bacterium | reverse complement strand
GCCTTTCAGGTGTTGCTGCGGATTTGGACACTTCCGCGCCCGGAGATACGGATCGTACTAATGCTGCGGATCCGGTCGGTACCGGTACTACCGGTGCTACTGGTGCTGGTATTACCGGTGCTGCTGGTGTTACTAGTGTCGGTAGCAATATAAATCTTGTAGGCTTAACCGTTAACCAGCCTGCCCCATAAAATAATTCACGCATGCCTTCCTTGAAATTTCCCCAAGGATCATTTTTCTTTGTCTGTTGGAAAAAATAATTGCATATTCCATCGAAGGCATGTAAAAAATTTATAGCATTATTTGAAGTTTGAAAAAGATTATATACTGAACCTTTTCCTTCTTCTCCTTTTTGTTTTGCAACAAAAATTTGCCACAAAAGATTGATTATATTTTGTTTTTCCTTCACAGTTTTGCCTTTGGGGAAATATGGGTCTATAATTCCCAAAAGTTCTTTCTTTATTTGCGTCCGAGCTGCTTCTCCACCGCTCTTCGCAATCGAAGGGATTTTTGGTAAAATTTTCTCTAAAACTCCGAGAAAAAATTGTATTATTCCCCATATCTCTTGTTTGCAATTGCTGGAATCACTATACGCACCCGAATCACTCTCTTTCTTTAAATTCTTCCAAATTGTTTCTGCTTTCCCTGCCGCTTCCGTTATAATTACTTCTGGCGTTGGAGTTACTTTTGCTGCTGGCGAAGTTACTTTTGGCACTGAAATTACTTTTTTTGGGGGATCTCCCGCCCCTCGGCTTACTGGCACTCGGCTTACTGGCACTCGACCTCCCGCCCCTCGACCTCTTGGCTTTGGCCCTATACCCCAAATGGGACTACCACTTAAAATGAAAAATACGCAAAAAATTCCAACGAACCCTCTGAAAAAGAAATCCCCACTCCTCAATATCCCCTTCTTCACAAAAATGAAACTATAAATTTTATAGCCCTTGACAATAGAATTTTTTCCGGAAAATCCCTCTGATTTTAAAGTTGATTTTTATTCTTTGTACCTTTTGTTTTCTGCTATGCTTCGTCCTCCCAAAATTCTCCTCATCGCCATTTGTTGTCTTTCCGGTTGCCTCCAACATAGAGATTCTGTCCTGAAAATCGGCAGCGTCGTTGAACCCTCTACCCTGGATCCCCAACTCACTTCCTCCATCCAGGAAGCACAAATCGTTAGCGCTTTGTTCGAAGGCCTGCTCGTTCCCCATGGCCGCACCCTCGAACCTCTACCCGCTATGGCCCGTTCCTATAGCACTTCCACCGATGGTCTGGAGTATACATTTTTCCTTCGCGACGACATCTTTTGGTCCAACGAAGACCCCGTTATCGCCGACGACTTCCTCAACGCCATTAAACGGGGACTCTCCTCCTCCATGGCTTCTCCGTGGGTCGAATTATATTTCGTACTCAAAAATGCCCGCCCCTATTACAACGGCGAGATCGTTGATTTCTCCGAAGTCGGCGTGGAAGTTATTTCTCCAAAAATATTGAAATTTACCCTGGAACAACCTACCAAATTTTTCCCATCCCTCCTTACCCATTGGGCTTGGTTCCCCGTTAATCGCAGGCATATCGAACAATTCGGTGCATTCACCGATCGGAATAATCGTTGGACAAAATTGGGAAATATCGTTTCCAACGGTCCCTACCTATTGGCTTCCATCGAAGTCGGCAATAAGGTTGTCCTTAAAAAAAATAAACGCTATTGGGATGCGGCTAACGTGGCCATCGACCAAGTTCATTTCATTTCCAACGTGGATGCAACGACGGAGGAAAATATGTTCGTTACCCAGCAACTCGATATTACCGATAACGTTCCCCTCGATAAAATTAAATTCCATCGCGAACAAGGTACCCTGCAAAACACCATTTCCCTCGGAAGTAACTTCTATTGGTTCAATTGCAAGAAAAAGCCCTTCGATGACGTACGCGTACGGAAGGCTCTAAGTTTAGCCATCGACCGCAATGCTATCGGAATTTTACGTAACCGTGGCCCTGGGTTTGAAGCCTATGCCCTCGTACCTCCGGGCACTGCGGATTACGATCACAAAAAACTTTT
Source organism: Puniceicoccales bacterium (assembly GCA_031276935.1). Lineage (GTDB taxonomy): Bacteria > Verrucomicrobiota > Verrucomicrobiia > Opitutales > LL51 > LL51. The sequence continues at coordinate 1,738 of JAISMD010000043.1, read as the reverse complement.
CCAAAGCGATATTCATCGCGCCCGACAACTCCTAGGGGAAGCGGGCTATGCCAACGGGAAGCATTTCCCGGAAATTACTCTTCTCTATAATACGAACGATAATTTGAGGATCGTAGGGGAAGCCATTCAGGAGATGTGGCGTAAAAATCTCAATATTAATGTGCGTCTGCAAAGCACCGAATGGGGAACTTTCCTCGTCGAACGACGGCAACATGCCTTTGAAATTTGCCGAGGAGGATGGATTGGCGATTTCAACGACGCAACAACTTTCCTCAATCTACTCCTTTCCAAAAACAATAATAACCACAGTCAGTGGGCGAATAAAACCTACGATTGCCTTATGGCAGAGGCTTCCCGGGAAACGATAACGTCGAAACGCTCCCAGATCCTGGCTGAAGCGGAGGCACTTATGATCGATGAAATGCCCATTATTCCGCTCTATTTCGATTCCTTTTGCCATTTGGTATCCTCCCGCATCGGCGGTTGGTATCCCAATATTCTCGACTGGCATCCTTTGAAAGGTATTTTTTTCAAATAAATGTAAATTAATGCCGTAAAAATTCTTATTGCCTAGGGCACTTAAAGTTACTTTATTGAATCAATGTTCAACAGGAAATCGAAAAATTCGGAATCGCCACACATTCTTGAATTTGAAAAACCCCTATGGGAACTTCAAAAAAATCTTGAGGAATTGGTGGAGCGCTCTCAGAATACGAAGGTCGATGTTTCCTGCGAAATTGATGCCCTAAAGCAAAAAATTGAAAGCGAGGAACGTAACATTTTCGCCCATCTTTCCACCTGGCAACGCATTCTCATTGCACGCCATCCCCACCGTCCCTACGCCCTCGATTACATCAACAACATTTTTTCCGATTTCCAGGAACTACACGGTGATCGATTTTTTGGCGATGATCGTGCTATTATTGGGGGCATTGCCTTTCTAAACGGAGAATCATTCATGGTCATTGGACAGCAAAAGGGACGTTCTTTGGAGGAGAACATCGCGTGTAATTTTGGATGTCCCTACCCGGAAGGTTACCGAAAAGCTCTCCGGCTCATGAAATTGGCCGAAAAATTTTCCTTACCCATCGTCACCTTTATCGACACGGCGGGGGCCTATCCCGGTATCGGTTCCGAGGAACGCCACATTGCCGAAGCGATCGCCGTTAATCTACGCGACATGGGACGACTTAAAACACCGATTCTGTCCATTATTATTGGGGAAGGAGGATCCGGAGGGGCTCTAGGTATCGCCGTCGCCGACGGTGTACTAACCTTGGAAAACGCCTATTATTCCGTCATTTCCCCGGAAGGTTGTGCCGCCATTCTGTGGAAGGATCGCAAATTCGCCCCCGAAGCCTCCGAAGCGCTCCAACTTTCCCCCGAAAAATTAATTCAATTCGGTATCGTCGAAGAAATTATCCCCGAACCATTGGGCGGAGCTCACCGGAATCCGAAAGCCGTGTTCGCATCGACCCAGGAAGCTATTTTACGTCACCTGAAAATTTTGAAAAAATTGTCCCCTAAACAACTCCAAGAAAAGCGCTATAATCGATTCCGTAAAATCGGTATTTTTGCCGAGGAGAAATAATTTTCGCTCCTAAATACAACGGCAAATTTTCAAAAAATCTCCAAAGAAAAGAGCCCAACTCCGAAGAATTGAGCTTGCTTTTCAATGCTATTCGCCTTGACCTCAACAGTCGGGACAGGATTGGAATTCCAATGTTTTTCGCATGGA
>JAISMD010000071.1 GCA_031276935.1 Puniceicoccales bacterium | reverse complement strand
TCCGGAGTTCAGGTTCGCTTATTCCCAGTAAATTTGCGGCGCAGGTAGCTATTACGCCTAGGAAAGCGGGTTCATTTTTCTTAGACCGAAATGGAACGGGGGACAGGTAGGGACAATCCGTTTCCAACATAAGTCGTTCCGTACCCTGTGCGACTAGAGCCTGCCGTACATTTTCCGCATTGTTGTAGGTGATGGTTCCCGTGAAAGAACCGCGTCCTCCCCGGGAATTAATGGTTCGGATTGCATTTGCGTCCCTTGAAAAACAATGGATGACGATTTTACTCCAATCGCAATCGGCTCGATCGATCATCGTCCTACAATCTTCCAAAGTATCCCGGGCATGAATAATGATGGGGCAATTTTTTTTATTGGCGATTAGCAATTGTTGGTGAAAAATTTCCCTTTGCAGAGCCACAGTTTCGGTGTCATTTTTTTCGAGAAGGTGAAAGTCGAGACCGATTTCTCCGATGGCAATTGGAGGTAGATCTTTTTGAAAAAATGATTCCAGCGATTCCAGATCACGTTCCCAATTTTCATGGACATTGAGTGGATGCATACCGACGGTGTAGTGAATATGTGGGTGTGATTTCGCTAGGTCGTAGTGCCAATGCCAATCGGCAGTTTCCGTACCGCAGGCGATCATGGATTCGACGAGAGCTTCCTTCGCCCGTGCAAGGACTGTTTCTGTTTCTTCACCAAAATCGTTGAGATGACAGTGAGTATCGATGAGATTCATAGGTCAAGTAATTGGTGTAAAATTTTGTCAATGAGTAGGGGATTGGCCTGTCCTTTGGAAATTTTCATGACGTTCCCTTTGAGAACATTGATCGCAGCGATTTTACCGGAACGGTATTCGGAGGTGGCATTCGGATTATTTTCGATGGCCGTTTTACAAAGATGAATGAGAGTTTGTTCGTCGGAATTTTGCGACAGACCTTTTTCTTGGACAATTGTTTTTGCATCCTGGCTGCTCCGGAACATCTCGATAAATACGTCTTGAGCCGTCTGTTTGGATAGGGTCCCTTCGTCGATAAAACGTACTAATTCAGCGAGTTGACGGGGTTCAATGGGGAAATTTCCCCGAACTATGGGGAGATGGGCTCCGGAGAGTTCGCGGAGAAAATCATTGGCGATGAGATTGGCGATGGCCTTTGGCTGCGAATAAAAATGGACCGTCTCTTCGAAAAAATCGCATAGATCGGGGTGGGGATAGAAAACGGAGGTGATGGTGTAAGGCAGGTCGTAGCTTGTGAAAAAACGTTCCTGTTTTCGAAATGGCATTTCCGGTAATGATTGGCGCAGTTCTTCAATGAGGGACCGTTCGATTTTCAAGGGAACGAGGTCCGGATCGGGAAAGTAGCGGTAATCATCGATGGTTTCCTTGGTGCGCATGGGCGTGGAAATATTGGCATCGGCGTCCCATTTGCGCGTTTCTTGCTTGACCTGCCCTCCTTCTTCCAAGACCTGTCGTTGCCGTTGGATTTCGTAGGCGATACCGTTCCGGACACCGGAAATCGAATTGAGATTTTTTAGCTCCACCTTCGTACCGAGTTCCCGTTGTCCCTTCGGGCGAATGCTAACATTGGCATCGCAGCGCATTTGTCCCTTTTCCATGTCGCAATCGGAAATGGCGGCGTAGGATAGGTGCGTGCGGAGAGAAGTTAGGTAGGCGAAAGCTTCCTCCTCCGAATGAAGGTCGGGCATGGAAATGATTTCCATGAGCGGTACACCGGCACGATTAAAATCAATGAGACTCATTTCTCCTTCGTGGGTTAGTTTACCCACATCTTCCTCCAATTGAATGCGATGAAGTTGGATTTTTTTGTGTTCCCCCATGATATTACGGGAAGGCCCGGCCAATTCGATTTCAACGAAACCACCTCGACAAATGGGGTGATCGAACTGGGAAATCTGATAGTTTTTGGGATTATCGGGGTAAAAATAATTTTTCCGATCCCATTTTGTAACCTCGGGAATGGTGGCATCAAAGATGAGACCGGTGCGTATGGCTTGGCGAACGGCCATTTCATTGAGAACGGGTAATGTACCGGGTAAACCTAGAACGACGGGATCGGTCAACGTATTTGGTTGGGCGCCGTAGAAGTAGTCGGAGCGGGCAAAGAGTTTTGCCTTTGTCTTAAGCTGAACATGTACTTCCAATCCAATTACTGCTTCGTATTCCATAGGCTTTCTACGCTAAGGAAAAGAATTTATATTCCAGCATTCAAGGCAAAATTCCAATTCTTTAAAATAATTTAACTTTTTAGCGGGATAGCATTTCCAGAGCCACCTGGGTGACGGAGTCGACTTCATGGGGTAGATTTTTTAGGCAAAGTACCCTGTTATGATTTTTGTGGGACGGGTATGGTCCGAAGCGTACGGGATCGGTTGCCGTAAACAGACCGAGCGTGTTGCGTCCTAGGGCTGCGGAAATGTGGAGAGGGCCACTGTCATTGGCGATCACAAGTTGCGCATTTTTGATTAAAAAAACGGTATCGCTGAGCGAAGTTTTCCCAAAGAGATCGAAACAAAGGGGCGAAGATATGGCATATTCGCAGTGCGGTTGGCTACCCATTAGCAAAATAGCGGTATGTTTCCTTTGTTCCGATATTTTTTTTACCAAGGGCAGGAAAAACGACCACTCTTTTTCCCGGCGTCGGCTTTCGGGGAAAATGCAAATGAATTGATTGGGCAATATTTCTCGACGCAAAAAGGTTTCGAATGATGGCGAATGGATATTTTCCAGTTCTGGAACAAGGCCGGAAACCTCGGTTTTGCAACCTACGATGTCTAGAAATCCCTTGAGAATATCGATGGCGTGTCCAAATCCGGGATGGGAAACGGTTCGCGAATAGGCGAGGCGGGAAAATTCCCGGGCATCTTTCCGACCTATTTTATGGGATGATTTAGCGAAAAAAGTCATCAATCCACTGCGGGCCAGGCCCTGCATGTCAAAGACGTAGTCATAATGGCAATGGCGAATCTCGGAAATTAGATGGAAAAACGATACTATTCCTCCGTGGCGTTCGTAGCGTAGGATGCGGAAAGCTATGCCGGACTGCGCAACGATATCCCAAAAACGATCGCCCACAATCCAATCGATTACCACGTCTGGGCGCTGTAATTTGAGTGAACTCACCACGACCATCGCATGGACAATATCGCCAAGCGATGAAGGTTTTATCACCAAAATGCGCATGCTGGACTAATTTCGTCGGGCACTTAATTTCATGAGGAGGCGCAGGATTTCGATGTAAACCCATATGAGCGTTACGAGTAAACCCATTACCGCAATCCACTCCAATTTTTCCGGAGCACCCATGCGACTCTGTCGCACAATAAACTCGAAATCGAGTAATAAATTAAGGGCGGCGATGATACAGACAATGGCACTAAAACTAATGCCAATGGGCGAAGAACTGTGGATAATTGCCAATCCGGGGGAAGAAAATAGGGTCATAATCCAATGGGCTAAATAGATAAAACAAATTCCCAGAGTTGCCGCAAAAAGTACCATGGCAAATTTCTCATTGGGACGGATAATTCCCGTTTTGTAGAGCAATAACATGGCCATGAATACTCCGAAAGTCCCCGTAATTGCCTGTACCACAATCCCCGGATAAAAACGTTGGGCTAGCCAGGAAATACTTCCCACAATGAATCCTTCTGTGAGCGCGTAGAGCGGAACGGTAATCCTTGCCGCGTTGAAATTGAAAATCGTAATAAAATATAGGACAAAGGAAACCAACGAAAATAAAACAATTTTACTTCCCAAATCCTCGAGGGAAGCATAGGAACGCGTCCAGGCAAAAAATGCACCGCATAGTAGAAGAAGTAAACTTACGGACGATTTGCGTAGGACACCATGGATCGTCATTACGGCATCCTGTATGCCTTCAACTCGAAATACACTTTCCTTAAAAACCGGGTTCGAAGTATTATTATAATTCATAATTAACTTTCCAAGTTATATGGATTCTATCCTTTGTGTCAAGTCATCGGATTTTATCGGTGCCATGCGGAGAAGAATGGCGATGATATTCGGGTGCTTCAATGTACAGGCTAATTGGTAGGCATTGAATCCTCTCCCATTGCATATGTAGGGATCGGCTCCGTAGGCCAAAAGCAGTACAACCGCTTCCGTAAATTCTTTTTTTATGGCCAGGAGGAGGGCTGTATTGTGTTTACGATCCTGGCAATCGTAGGGACAGCCAAGGGAAAGTAAATGGGCAATGACGTCCGTTTGTCTCCAATTAATGGCGTGGAAGAGTAGGGTTTGGCCACGATCGTCCGCTAACTGAAGGAGTGCGGGATGCTGTTCCAATAGGGAATTTAATAGCTGAAAGGTCTCGTCATCCCCTTTGCACGGACCGTGTTGGAGAATGTGTATGCAACGCCACCATGCTTTTTGTGTGCTTTTATCCCATCGGGATACCCTATAATCCGGAATCGCAAGGTCCGATCCCGGGGATTGGTAGGTATTTTCCTTTGGGGAAGATTCCGTTAAGGTTACTTGCTCCGTGCCATGATTTTGATCGCCAAAGGGAGCTATGATTATTTTTGCCTTCACTTCACTAAAGCATAAAAAATACACTAAAAAAGGCATGATCGATACTCTAGATGCTTCCATCATAAAAACACTCACCTCCCTAGGAGGGTAAATCAAGAATAATGTCAAGATTATTTTTCCGTTTTTTGTGTGATCCCGATGGTGAAAGGGATTTTATCAAAGATTTTTAGAAAAAACACTTGCCAATTGATCCCGGGGGCGTAGCTTGAAAACGGCAGGTGAGGTATCCAAGTGGCTAAAGGATGCAGACTGTAAATCTGTCGGGCTCCGCCCTTCGAGCGTTCGAATCGCTCCCTCACCACCATGTTTAGCCTTTGTCGATTGTTTGGTGAACTTTCCTCAGGGCGAAATTTCTCCATGGAAAAGTACGGAAATATTTTTCGAAAACCGCAGGAGAAACAAACGATATTGCGTTAAAAGGGAATATTGGTCAATAAAGTATAATAGTACATTTCTGAAAATTTTGCCTAGGAATATGATCCCATCATGAGCCAATGCCTAATTTATTTTTCCGTGTTTTTTGCCCTGCGGATCAATTGGGAGACCGTATGCGTTGCCTTAGCGCCGACGCCTAACCAGTAGGTTGCCCGATCGAGGTTTAGGGATAATTCGGAGGAATTACCTTGGGCTTGGGGTTCATAGGTACCGATTTTTTCCACGTAGCGACCGTCGCGACGGTAACAGCTTTCCGCTACCACAATCCCGTAACACGGATGATGAATCCTTCCCTGCCTCTGTAACCTGATCCTCAATGCCATACAATATTGGAGATAAAAATCGAATTTCTCTCCCTAGCTGTCAAGCCTGAAAAAGAAAATGAGTGCAAAAAAATATGGTGCCACCTATTCGAAGGTTGGTGTGACCGTATTTTCTTGGGAAATATCGGCGCTGTAATTTTCACCGGTACACCAAATCTCGTCATTGATGAGTAACTTGTACTCGAAGCTTTCGCCACTTTTTCCCTGCCAAGTCCAAGAATTTTTAAGTCGTTTCATGGGTAGGCCCTTTTCCCAGGACAATCCCCCACCGGAACCTCGAATATAGAGTTTATTTCCCGCTCCAATATCGACGCCGGTGGCGATCTTTACGGTCGGAACAATTATCTTTTCTTGGGTTGTTTTTTCTTTATCTACCCCTGGATTGTGGGGCGATTTAGGATAATCCATATTTAGGAAACTTCTCACCATAGCGGCCGCTATTTTACGGAGGTGTTACATTTTCGCAAGCGATTTTTTTAAAAAATATGTAGATTAATACATTTGCGGTAGGTTTTTCCAAAAATCGACTTGCTTTTGGAAAGTGTTCCCTTTGAATTTAGGAAAATTAAAGAAAAAGGTGGATCATGTCGCAACATCCCAGTTTTAGTCGAGGAGGACAGGTTAAGCAGCGCAGTGTTTTGAAGCGCTTCGAACGCATTAAATTACTGCGCAAGCGGGGACAATGGCAGGAGGGACGTTATCTCACTTCCCTGCCAAAAACCAAGCCGGAAGAGTAATCGATGTGGCGAAATTTTTGTACCAATTCCCGCTATTGAAGCGCTATGGAGGCGTAGTTTGCTATTTCCTTTTAGGGGTTATGGGCGTTGGTTTTTTTTTAGGGAAAGTAGAAATTCCCGAATTGAAGTGCCGCCTAAACTCTCCGCAAAGGGGAACCGTGACCCTGGTTGATCTCGGAGAACGGAAAAAGGAAATCGAAGAATTATCGCCCAGGGCATTTTTCTTTGGTCTTCGCGATAGACCCGTCCCCAAGGACCTGCAATTGGAGGTCTGGGAGGAAATGGAATACATCGAACCCGTTTTTATTTTCCCATGATTTTGGGCGTTGAAAGTTCCTGTGACGATACGGGTCTCGCCCTATGGGATGGGCGCAAGGGACAGTTTTTATATGAAAAAACGAGTTCCCAAATCGATTTACATGCCGACTATGGGGGCGTTGTGCCCCAATTGGCTGCCCGGGAACATCTACGCAATTTCCCCCTCCTCCTGGAAGATCTGATGCAACATGTCGATCCATCGCAAATAACCGGAATTGCCGTTACCTGTGGTCCGGGATTAGCGGGGAGTTTAGCCTTAGGTATAGCCTTTGCGGAGAGTTTAGGTTTAATACTTCACCGGGAAGTTGTGGGCATCCATCATTTACGGGGGCATATTTTGTCGTCTTTTATGGACCGTGATCCGAGGGAAAGGCGATTCCAAATGGATAATTTTCCCCATTTGTCCCTTTTAGTTTCCGGAGGTAATACGATTCTGAGTGAGCTGGATGCGGATTTTAACGTTCGTGTACTGGCGGAAACAATGGATGATGCAGCGGGTGAGGCAATGGATAAGGGTGCTAAGCTGTTGGGCTTGAAGTATCCCGGGGGGCCGGAAATAGAACGTTTTGCGGCTTCGGGAAATGAAAAGCGGTTTAGATTTCCCCAAGCATTTACCGGTGACGGTGAAATGGCATTCAGCTTTTCCGGATTGAAGACCAGTCTGCGCTATATGTTGGAAAAATTAAATGACGAAGATCGGTGTGGGCAGTTTAGCGATATCTGTGCGAGTTACCAGTTCGCCGTGGTCGATATTTTGGCTAGGAAAATGGAACAGAATTTGAAAAGAGGGAATTTTAAGAGCGTGGGATTATCGGGGGGTGTGGCCAATAATCGACAATTGAGGATGCGGGTGCAGGAATTGGGAGTGAAGTACGGAATTCATTGTTATCTCCCCCAACCGAAATATACGGGGGATAATGCTTCCATGATTGCCTTTGCTGCCGGAGTCGATGGGAGGCATACTTTGAAAGAGATTGATTTTTATCCCCGTTGGAGTTTAGAGGGGAGGGATCGTAAGGGCTGAAGGCCCTTTTCAAATCCTTTTAGGATTTGAAGTTTCCTTTGGAAACACGATCCTGGAGATTAAAAATAGCGCTTGAAGTACAAGTAACGATTAACTAGTTAAGTTACAGTGACCGGAAATATTTTCGACATTATTATTTGCGGAGGGGGCCATGCGGGTTGTGAAGCGGCATTAATTGGGGCACGTTTAGGGGCTAAGGTTTTACTATTGACACAGAATTTAGACACGATTGGGCAGATGAGTTGTAATCCGGCCATTGGTGGGCAAGCGAAGGGTCAAATTGTACGGGAGATTGATGTTTTTGGGGGCGAGATGGCGATCAATACGGATCGCACGGCCATACAATTTCGCCTACTCAACGGATCGAAGGGGCCTGCCGTACAATCACCGCGGGCGCAGTGTGATAAAAGGGCCTATCAATGTCGCATGAAATATATATTAGAGCGGACGGAAAATCTTTGGATTTTGCAAACCGAGGTAAGGGATTTACGCGTTGAAGGTGGATGTATTTGTGGAGTTGGGACGGATATCGGTATATTTTTTCGGGCGAAAACGGTTATGGTGACGGCGGGAACGTTTTTACGGGGATTGATGCACATTGGGAATCAAAAAATCATCGGTGGACGTCTAGGGGATTTTGCCTCCAACGCCCTATCCCGTTCCCTGGAGTGCCATGGCATCGAATTGGGACGGATGAAAACGGGGACGCCACCGCGGGTATTGGGTTCGACCGTAGATTTTCAAAAATGCGAGGAGCAGATTGGGGATATAATTCCTCAAAAATTTGCTTTTTACGATTCCCGTGGAGAGGAGGAATTTATGGAGAAGCGTTCGGAATTTTTTCGACCACGTTCCCCAAACGACCGGATGGACAATCGTTCCTGTTGGGTGACCCACACGGGCGCTCAAACAAAGGAAATTATCGAGGAGAATTTGCATTTATCACCGCTGTATTCCGGGGAAATTGTAGGTGTTGGACCGCGTTACTGTCCCAGCATTGAGGATAAGTACGTGAAATTCCCGGGGAAGGAATCCCATCGCCTTTTCCTCGAACCGGAGGGTAACGATACGGATGAATGGTATGTCAACGGATTGTCGACGAGTTTACCCGTGAATGTACAGCTAAAGATTTTACAAACCATTCCCGGTTTAGAGCGGGCACAAATTTTACGTCCCGCCTATGCGGTGGAGTACGATTATGCGCCCCCAACGCAATTGCATCCTACGTTGGAGTCGAAGGTGATTGAAAATTTATTTTTTGCGGGCCAAATTAATGGCACATCGGGGTATGAAGAAGCGGCTGGACAGGGTGTTGTTGCGGCCATCAATGCCGTTGGGAAGATCCGTGGGGAGGAACCTCTTATTTTGCAACGCCACGATGCCTACATCGGTGTTTTGATCGACGACCTGGTCACGAAAGGTACCCAGGAACCTTACCGTATGTTTACCAGTCGTGCCGAATATCGCTTGCTTCTTAACCACGGAAGTGCGGAATTCCGTCTCCTTCCCTATGCGAAAAAATATCGCTTACTTTCGGAACAGCGTCTCGCCAACATCGAAAAGGCTCAAAAAACGGTGGATTATTGGTGCGCTGATTTGCGTAAAAATTTGTCGGGAGGCGATTCCATTGCCGCCCAACTGTTGCGCAGTGGCAAAGATATTCCATTCCCCCGGGAGTTTCTAAGGGAAAGTGCCCCGATCCGGGAAGAAGTAAAATACCGCCTGCTCTATGGGGGCTATTTGGCCCGTGAATTGCGGCAAATCGAAAAAATGAAACAGTGGGATTTTGTGAAAATTCCCGGGGATTTTTCCTACAATGCCATAGGGAGTTTATCAACGGAAAGTCGGCAGAAATTGGAGAAAATTCGACCGGAAACTTTGGGACAGTTGTCGAGGATTTCCGGAGTTAGTCCCGCCGATGTGAGTCTTGTTTGGTTGGCTGTGGAAAGTAGACATCGGGGGAGTTCTTAGGGCGAAAGGGCAAAAGCTAAGGCTCCGCCTTCGGATGCGACAAAGTCGCATTCGGTGCGATACTCGCACAGCTTTTGCCCTAAAAAAGGTAATATTTTCGAAAAAAGGTTTGAAATTTTATATGTTTTGTATTTATTTACATCACCATGGCGATAAAGGTAGCGATTAATGGTTTTGGTCGGATCGGGCGTCTCGTATTTCGAGCGATTGTCGATTCAGGGAAATTTGGAAAAGGGATAGAAGTTGTGGCGGTCAACGATCTTGTACCGGCGGATAATTTGGCTTATCTGCTCAAGTACGATTCGTCGCAGGGACGTTTTAGGGGCGAAGTTCGGGCCGAAGGGGAAGACAAATTAGTTGTGGACGGTCATGAAATCAAATGTCTTGCCATAAAGGAAGGTCCGACAGCGATGCCTTGGAGGGATTTAGCCATTGACGTCGTGGTGGAATCGACGGGTTTATTTACGCAGGACACGCTTGCCGAGGGGCATCTCAAAGCGGGGGCGAAGAAAGTTATTATTTCGGCTCCAGGGAAAGGGGATCGGGTCAAGACGGTGGTGATTGGGGTGAACGATCATACGCTTTCGAGGGAGCACGCCATTGTTTCCAACGCATCCTGCACGACCAATTGTTTAGCGCCCATAACGAAGGTTATTTTGGATAATTTTGGCATTCAGGAAGGTCTTATGACGACCATACATAGCTACACGGCGACGCAAAAGACCGTGGATGGTCCTTCGCGGAAGGATTGGAAGGGGGGACGTACGGCGGCGATTAATATTATTCCGGCTACGACCGGAGCAGCGGTAGCCGTAGGTTTGGTACTCCCGGAGGTTAAGGGAAAGCTAACGGGGATGTCATTTCGAGTACCGACACCAACCGTATCCGTCGTTGATTTGACGGTGAAGACGGAAAAGGCAACTTCCTACGAAGAAATTTGTCAAAAAATGAAGGAAGCTGCGGAGGGTCCACTCAAAGGAATTTTAGGATACACGGCGGATGAGGTTGTTTCTTCGGATTTTATTCACTGTGATTTATCCTCGATTTTCGATGCGGGGTCAGGTATTCAGCTCAACGATCGCTTTTTCAAATTGGTGAGTTGGTATGACAACGAGTGGGGTTACAGTTGCCGTTGCGTACAATTAATTGAGCGGCTGGGAAATTTATTATAATTCGAAATTGCTATAATTCGAAAAATTTTTGCGTTGTGAAAAGGGAGAGTTTTCTCCCTTTTTTTTTGGAGAGATAAAAGCGACATGTGTGGAAAGCGCATCCCTAAAAATTTTCCCATGGTGCTCGAGGAGGGACTCGAACCCTCATGCTTTTGGGCACCAGATCCTAAGTCTGGCGTGTCTACCATTCCACCACCCGAGCATTGCCGCTTCAAATTGCTACTTTTGCCTTCGTTGTCGATCAAAAACAGCGGTATATTTTCACCATGGCATGGTGATTTTTTTGTAGAATTTCGTTCCCATACAGTGAAGATTTCGCCAAAAATTTGATGGTGTCGATGGGAAATTTTTTACCATTTGGATGAGCAAAAGTCAAAATTCTTATAAGGAAAACTTATATTTACGAATTCCGCTTATTTTTTTTTGTATTGGAGATTGTCTTTAGTTATAATCGAGCAATTTTAGGAAGCATTATGGAAGCGTGGGTTATTTTTATGCTGATGGCAATGGTGGTAGGGGTATTACTTTCCCTGAGTATATTTACGGTGGAGCAGCAGACCTGTGCCATCGTGGAACGTTTCGGGAAATTTCAACGCATCGCCAATCCGGGACTCAATGTAATGGTTCCGCTGATCGATCAAATCCGCCTACGTTTGTCGCTGAAAATTTGCCAACTCGACGTCAATATCGAAACAAAAACACAGGATAATGTGTTTATCGATCTAATGGTTTCGGTACAATACCGCATTTTGCCCTCCAAGATTTACGAAGCATTTTACATGTTACAAAACCCAACAAAGCAGATCGAGGCCTTTGTTTTCGACGTTGTAAGGGCGAAGGTACCCAAAATTTTACTGGACGATGTATTTGAAAAGAAGGATGACATTGCCGATGCGGTGAAATCCGAATTGTCGGACGTGATGGCGGAATTTGGCTACGAAATCGTCAAGGCACTGGTGACGGATATTTCCCCGGCGGCCAATGTAAAGGCGGCGATGAACGAAATTAATGCGGCGCAACGGGTACGGGTAGCGGCAACGGAAAAGGGCGAAGCGGAAAAAATCCTCAAGGTCAAGCAGGCCGAAGCGGAAGCCGAATCCAGTATTCTCCACGGTAAGGGTCTTGCGGGACAGCGCCATGCCATTGTTTCCGGTTTGAAGGATTCGGTGGAAGAGTTTGTCCGACAGGTCCCCGGTTTATCGCAGAAGGATGTCATGGAAATGGTCCTCCTGATTCAATACATCGATACGCTCAAGGAAATTGCTGGATCATCGAAATCCAACGTCATCTTCGTCCCCAATACCCCCGGCAATGTCGCCGATCTAGCGAGCCAAATGCGGGAGTCTATCATCATTGGTCAGCAGGTGGGGAAGATGGAGTAGGGGGTATATTTTTTTTAATTTCCCAAAAGTAAAAAACCATCCATCCAAAGGGGGATCGTATGAAGCGGTCCCCAGATTGCTAAGCACCGTAAAATGCGGAGAAAACATACACCCAGAAAATGAACCGGAATTTTATTTTATCCATTGGTCCATCTATTTCCCAATGCAAAATTGGCTGAAGATTTTTTCCAATATGGCTTCACTACTATGTTTTCCGGTGATATAGGCCAGTGCTTCCATGGCAAATTTTAGGTCACTGGCACATAGTTCGTAGGATTGTTCTCCGACGAGACTTTCCCTAGCGGAACCGAGGAGCGTACGAACATTTTGAAAAATTTCCCGATGGCGTTCGTTGATGACGATGGCCGTGTCCTGCGGGAAAAGAGCATTTTTCTGGATTTTTTCTGAAATTGTTGTCCTGAGGAGATCCATACCCGTTCCCCGTTTGGCGGAAATCGATACCCGTGGGAAATGGGATAATTCCGGTGGAAATTGGAGGGGAGTTTGGGGAAGGTCGTTTTTATTGAGTACCAAAATGCATTGTTTTTTCTGGAGCTGGGAGATGATTTCGGTCCCGATGGGTTGGGGATTATTTTGGTCGATGACCAGGAGACAAAGGTCGGCGATGGCGATATTTTCGATGGTTCTATGGATACCGAGTTGTTCGACGGGATCATCGGTGGTGCGCAATCCGGCGGTGTCGATGATGTGAATGGGTAGGCCATCGAGAATAATACGCTCCCGAATAAAATCACGGGTTGTCCCCGGAGTGTGGCTTACGAGGGCCCGTTCCGTTTGCAGTAGCGCGTTGAATAGACTGCTTTTCCCCCCGTTCGGAGGACCGATAATCGCAATGGGAATGCCATTCAATAGTGTTTTCCGGAATTTGTGATTGCCGATAATTTCGTCAATTTCACGGAGGATTTCATCCAGTTTTTCCGAAATCCCACCATCGAAGTCGAGGTCCTCGTCGACGAAATCAATGTGCGCTTCGATCTCGGCTAGCAGGAAAAGGAGTCGATTACTAAGGTGGAAAATTTTTTCACTGAGGACGCCTTGGAGTTGTTTTTGCGAGATTTCGAGGGCATTTTCGTTATCTGCGTGGATGAGGTCCAGGACCGCTTCCGCTTGGCACAGATCCATTTTGTGATTCAAATAGGCCCGTTTCGTGAATTCTCCTCCTTCGGCGAGCCTACATTCACCGCCTTGAAGATCTTCCAGAATCGATTGAATGATGAGAGGATTGCCGTGGCAGTCGATTTCCAGGGAATCTTCCCCCGTGTAGGAGTGTTCACCGTCGAAAAATAGGGCGATGACACGGTCGATTATTTTACCGGAAGTGGACTTGTAATCGCTAAGAAAGGCGTGGTGAGATACGGGATTTTTCTTAGAAAGGTGGTTTTGGATAATTAATTTTGTTGCCGGTCCACTGAGGCGGATCTTTGCGATTGCCGATAAACCAAAGGGCGTGGATAGGGCAACGATGGTGTCGACCATGGTGTGGATTAACGGGAGGAGCGTCGGGGACCAAAGCTACGTATGGGAGCATTTTTCTGAACGGTAGCATTTTTAAGGCGAAAGGTGATGCGTGCCCTCTCGAGATCATGGGGACTCATTTCCATGTGTACCCGATCACCAATGGCAAGGCGGATGAAATTCTTCCTCAATTTCCCAGAAATGTGGGCGAGGACCTGATGGCCATTTTCTAATTCTATGCGGAACATGGTTCCCGGCAGAATGGCAATTACTTTCCCCGTTACTTCAATACAACTGTCGGCCATAGGTTATCATAATAATAGACCAGCTTCTAAAAATATTTTC
>JAISMD010000006.1 GCA_031276935.1 Puniceicoccales bacterium | reverse complement strand
TTAACCTACAGTCCGGCAACGCCATGGCGATGTTACCCACTCTGACCCTAGGGGTAAATTGAAAAATTTAACCAATTTAACTAAAAAATAGGCGTTAATTTTACATTGGCGCTTTTTTTTATTGCAAAAATATGTAAAATGAATTTCTTCCACATCGGAATTATTCCTTTCAAGGAATTTTCCGGGATGGATACGGGTCATGGATTACAAAAATGAAGTGAATAATCTCCTTCAAGAATTGGGAAAGATTCTCGATTTATCGTCATTGACATTGGACAGTAACAACCATTGCCTAATTCTATTCGACGATAAAATTGTCATTAATTTGGAATTGGAGGAGGAAGAAGGGGCGTTCATTGTCTATTCCTACATCAGTGTAGTTCCATTTTCGGGGAAGGAACTCATTTTGGAAATACTTTTGGAAGCGAATTTCTTCTGGAAAATTTCCCATGGAGCCACATTCGCCATCGATAAGCAAACCCAAACCCTCGTCCTGCAACAAAAATTTGCCCTGCCCTTACCCCACGCGCATCACTTTGAAGATGATTTGGCCACATTCGTCGATGTTGTCGACGCCTGGATGAAGCGCATAGATGAGATTTGCACGGAAACCGAAATCCTTATGGAAAAGGATCTCAAATCACTTCCCACGGAAAAGCAGTACGGATCATGGAAATACTAGGAAAAAAGTCCATGGAATCGATCGATAAATTCAGCAACGAAATGGATATCGATTCGCCACATATTTCCCCTTCCAAGAATGTGAAAAATACGGCCAAAAACAAAATTAGAGAATCCAAGGCCGTTAAAAATTTTTCCGATGATTCATGGCAACAGATTCCCCGCAGCACGCTAGCGGAACGAAAAGCCGCCATGGGAAGTAAGGCCAAAGGCTTGGCAAAAACAACGAACCTAAAGGCAATGAACCTGACACCGGTAAGAATTTTCTTAAAATCATTCAACGGCCTCAATATCGAACATACTCCCCTTTCCAAACGAAGGGCGGTACAAATGGAAGCCAATCAGAAAAATATCGAACAGCTCATCCAAAAAAAGCTCAAGAATTATAACGCCATTGAATTCTTGCTCGGCAAGCGTTCCAAAAAATAAAATCCTATTTCTATCCAATTCCCGACCTCGAAACCCGATTCCAAAAACTCAAT
The DNA here is from genome assembly GCA_031276935.1 of Puniceicoccales bacterium. Lineage (GTDB taxonomy): Bacteria > Verrucomicrobiota > Verrucomicrobiia > Opitutales > LL51 > LL51. The sequence continues at coordinate 3,428 of JAISMD010000006.1, read as the reverse complement.
TCAATCGATCTTGGAATTCCATTCAAAATAATGCCATTCAAAATTGTTCTAAAAAGCGGAGATCATTTTGGTAAAAAAGACGTACATCATCGATGCCGTAAAAAAGCATGGCCAGTCGTTCGAGGCCCAAACCCATGGCAAATCCTCCGTAGCGTTTCCCATCAATGTGGACATTTTCCAACACATTGGGATGCACCATTCCACAACCTAAAATCTCAATCCAACGATGGTTCAAATTGTGCAATCCGGAGGAGCGGAAATCGACTTCGAAACTGGGTTCGGTGAAGGGGAAAAAACTGGGTCGCAGCCGCGTCTCCGTTTGGGGACCGAATAGCGCCTTTAAAAAAAAGTCCAAAATCGATTTCAAATCGCAAATCGTCACGCCTTCGTCGATATAGAGCACCTCCAATTGGTGAAAATTGGCACTGTGGGTGGCATCCATGGTATCCCGACGGAAGGTACGTCCCGGAGCAATGATGCGGATCGGTGGTTTTTCCCGGAGCATGGTTCGGATCTGGATCGTGGAAGTGTGACTGCGCAGTAGATAAGGTTCTTGGCCATGTTTTTCCGTCGTCCTTACCCGAATATCTTCCGGAAGAAAAAATGTATCCAGGGGTTCCCGTGCCGGATGGGAACTGGGCGTGTTGAGCGCATCGAAACAAAACCATTCCGTATCGATTTCCGGACCATCCATCGTTGCGAATCCGATGGAATGAAAAATATCCTCCAAACGCTGCCATATCCGGGTCAAGGGATGGATCATTCCACAAACCCGTTCCCGGGAATTTAGGGAAATATCAACCGGTTCCCCCATCATATGGCTCATCGCTAGAGCCTCCAATGCTTCCAATTTCTCCTGGAAAAGCCGTTCCACAATGGCCTTTAAATGATTAATTTGCTTCCCAAATTGGGGGCGTTCTTCCGGAGTTAGATTCGCCATTTCCCGCATAGCCCGGCGTAGGGAACCATTGCTCCCCAAATAGGAAGCTTTCAATTCTTCGAAGGCTCCCATGGAAGTAATGGGTGCCAATTTTTTCCCTACCTCGTCGGCTAAATTGTCGCTCAATGGAAACATGTCCCCAAAGCTATAAAAATTTTCCCAAAAATTCAAGGAAGAGTCATAAAAAAAATAAAAACATCCAATATTGCCCAAAATAAATATGTTCGTTAGCTCCGTATTGACAATTGGAAAGAGGGAAATATTTTGCAGACAACACATGTGCGGATGGTTTATAGCTACCATTTTTCAAAAAACTTTCCTGTTTGCTACGCTACGGGCGAACGGAATTCTGTCCCCATCCAATGGGCCATCGGAGGAATCCATTCCCCCTGCCCTACTGCCCCCACTCAATCCCATCGCCCTAGGTAATAATTGGCCACTAATCCTATGGATACTCCTCATTGTAAGTGGAATTTTGATCCTTTTTTTTGCATTGCGGTACCGTCGCCCTAAACCGTCGATGCAACCGCTTTCCTCCTTCCAACAATTCCTCAAGGATCTACATCGGGCTAAATTACACGTCAATGCACAGGACAGTAAGGCATTTTGTTCGGCACTTTGTTTCGCCCTGAAATCCTACCTACAGCGGGAGTACCAATTGCCCATAACCTGTCGGACAACGGAGGAATTTCTAAGATTAGTGAATCGATCTTCACAATTTTCCTGGGACATGGCGAGTAATTTGACGGACATATTACAGTACTCCGATCAGGCTAAATTCGCCGGTCAAAATTTTCATCGCGATCTGCAGAAGGATTTGTTTCTCAAAACTTGCCGGTTCGCCCTGGAAACAAAACGTATCCGCCGTAGAACGAAGGCAACGGATAAAATTTCTCAAAAATGATGAATAGCTTCCAATTTCACAGTAAAGCATTTCTCTGGTTGCTCCTTTTCTTACCGCTCATTGCCTATATCTACAGGCGGAAACGTTGGGCAACGCTTTCCTTTCCCCAGGTCGAAACCCTGAAAAAAGTGGCCGGAATGCGACCGTCAAAGGCACAAAAAATTCTAACAACTCTGCGTTTCCTAGCCCTGGGCTTACTGATTCTCGCCCTGGCACGTCCCCAACTCATCGACCATTTTTCCGAATCCCATTGTAGTGGGGTAGATATCATGCTGGCCATCGATATTTCCTCATCGATGATGGGCCTCGATTTCCAGGAGGGAAGGGAGAGAAATATTATCACCCGCTTGGATATCGCTAAACAGGTTACCCGGGAATTTATTCGGAATCGTCCCAATGACCGCATGGGGATGTGTACCTTCGCCGGCAACGCCTATTGGGTGAGTCCCATAACCATGAACCATCGATGGTTGGAGGAAAATCTGGAACGCCTACACGTCGGCCTCATCGAAGATAAAACGGCCATTGGGAATGCCATCGCCATGTGCGTCAATCGACTAAAAGATTCGGACGCAAAAACGAAACTCATTCTCCTCCTCACCGACGGAAGTAATACCGCCGGAGATATCGCCCCATCCATCGCCGCCGAAATGGCAGCCGCCCTGGGCATTAAAATCTACACCATCGGCATTGGGAAAAAGGGAACCATTGCCCTAGCCTACCCCGACGAAAATGGAAATGTTGTAACGGATTCCCTCGGGCGACCCCTTATTGTCCAGGCACAGATCGATCTCGACGAAAATCTGCTCCAAACCATCGCCGATAAAACCGATGGACAATTTTTCCGCGGAGAAAATAGGAAGCAATTGGACGATATTTACAAGACCATCGACCGTCTCGAAAAAACGGATATCAATGTCCAACAATTCGCCAATGCTAAGGATCTTTTTCCATGGTTTATCGGCTTTGCCCTCCTACTTCTACTCCTGGAATATCTCCTGCGTAACTCGAAATTTCAAAGAATACCATGAAAATTGGAAATACATTCTTTCTCCTCCTACTGCCACTGTGGATAATCTTCACAGCCGTTCTGATGCTATGGGGTCAGAAACGAAGGTCCCGTCACCTCAAAAAAATAATCGCCGGACGCCTCTTCCCGCTACTCCTATCCACCTACGACGGAAAGAAACAAAATTTAAAAGATTTTCTTTTCCTATCCGCCATCGGTTTCATTGGATTTGCACTGGCGGCCCCGCAATGGGGATACCGGGAGGAGGAACGCTATGCCAAGGGAATCGATCTACTCATCGCCGTCGATGTATCCAAGAGCATGCTGGCGGAAGATGTGAAACCGAATCGTTTGGAACGGACAAAATTTGCCATTTTGGATCTTATTCAATCCTTCAAGGGGCATCGCCTGGGTCTCATTGCATTTTCCGGAGGTGCTTTTTTACAATGTCCACTCACCCTCGACCGCGGCGCATTCACACAAAGTCTACGCACCATGGATACGGATATCATTCCTTTACCGGGAACGGCCATTCATTCCGCCATCGAATTGGCGGGAAACGTCTACGGTAAAAC
>JAISMD010000069.1 GCA_031276935.1 Puniceicoccales bacterium | reverse complement strand
GCATTAACATGCCTCGGTAGATTAACAGTCGGGTCTGCTGGTTCCGCACCGCCATTTTCGAAGCCGACAAATACGGTTGAATTTTCTTGCATATTTGCGGCGTTGATGGATAGGAATTTCCCGCCTCCATCAGCATTCCTGAAGTTCCAGCTTTCACCGTCGTCGTTTTGAGCCCCCGGTGCAACGGATCCTCGGACAGCGAGTTGGAGCGGAAAGAATGCTTGCGTTGGAATGTTTTCTGGAGCTATGGTGAAGAGTGAATTAGTCGTATGCTTCATGTGTATATCGGCCCGCTTAACTTCTCCAAAAATCACGCGTACGATGTTTCCATCACCGGTCACTCCCAGCGTGTCACCATTGACATCATTTACTGCAAAAATCGAAGCACCTCCTATGGCGGTTTCATTGAGTTGACCATTTTCATCAAATTCGAAAACATTGTCCAGGGAAGCTCCTGCGACAACCTGCCTGTCTTCAGTGAACGTAGCGTGGGCTCCGGCCGCGTAGACATTTGCTGTCCCCAGTAGCATAAATCCCAAAAACGACGGCAAATTGCAATGCTTTGCCACCCAATCCATTTTTTTATTTTTTTCCTTCATAATCTTTTTTCTTAAATTATTCCCTATGTCGGCATATATACCGCATATATAGCCACACAAGGTAGGAGCGTAGAATCCCACCAAATCTTGTCAATACATTTTTCAAGAAAAATACATATTTTTTCAAAGGAATGGTTCTCCAATGATTTTCCCGTTGAAACATATATTTTCCGTATGTTTTAGGGCTGTATAAATTTTGGTAAATTTTTAAAAAAAATTCATTCCGCCAAAATCTGTTCCAAGTGGTAACCATGACTGCCTTTGACGAAAATCCGTCCCCGACATTTTTTCTGAAAATAATCCTTTGCTGCTCCCACTTCTTCGAAATAAACGACTTCTATCCCATTTTGTTTACGTAAAATTTCGTAAAAAATTTCCATTTCTACGCCGATGGCAATGATGAGATCGCCGCATTTGCCGTGAAAATACTGGGCCAAGCGGCGGTGATATTGCTCCGAAAATTCCCCCAGTTCCACCATGCCCCCCAAAACATAGGTATCGCCACCGGTGTGATCACTGGAATGTTGGGCATCGAAGTGGCGTAGGGCATCTTCCATGGCCATCGGATTGGCGTTGTAGGCATCGAAATACACCCTGTGCCCTCGAAAATACCGTATCTCGCCACGCGCTTTACTGGGTTGCCATTGGAGAATTCTTTGCTGAATGACGTCCTCATTTAGACCCAATATTTTAGCTACGGTTGTCGTGTGGGCGAAGTTTTCCTTCTGTCCGAGACTCATCTCCGGCAGGGTAAAAATGATGCCGCGAAAATAGGATCCCTGAAGGCGGATTTGATTTTTCCCAATGGTTTGAAATTGCGTAAAATTCTGAAATCCTTGGACATCTTGACTCTGACCGACGAGCGTACACCGATGGGCAAGGCAGCGAAATTGCGGATAACGAAGACAAGTTTCTCCGATCGAAGCGACGGCATTCCGGGAGAGGGTATCGCGTAAAATTTTACATTTTTCTTCAACGAGTTGATCAAGATTTTTAAAATTAGCGACGTGTACGGGTGTGATCCCAGTGGTCATGGAAATGTCGGGGTGGAGTAAATCGACGAGGGAATCCATTTCCGAAGGATGATCAATACCGCACTCGATAATGGCAAATTTCTCGGATTTTATGCGGCTTAATGTAAGTATTACCCCCAATTCATTATTTAGGTTTTCCGGTGTTGCGCAGGCGATATTTCCGAGGATGAGTTGCAGCATGTCCTTGGTGGACGTTTTCCCGTAGCTGCCGCTGATGGCGATGATCGTATGGTGTTTTCGATTGAATTTTGCCAGTTTTTTAGCGGTTTCGAGCACATTATCTACCCGCAATTGGGGGAGCGATAAACCGGTGTCGATGCGATTGACGATGACACAACTGGCATATTTTTTTTCCGCATCCCGAAGGAAATCGTGTCCATCCCGCTGGGCCGATAGGGCAAGAAAACAATCCCCAGGTTGCAATGTGCGCGTATCGTTCCAGAATCCATTGATTTCTTCAGGGAAATTGCCGTAAAACGAAGCATTGGGAATGCGGTGAAAAATTGTCGTTTTCATTGTTTTTAATCCTGTGATCAATAATATTTTCGAACATTTGCCGGGGGTATGCGGAGCAGAGAACGGTACTTCGCCACCGTCCGACGGCTGATCCAAATGCCCGTGTCTTGGAGAATTTTGGCAATTTTTTTATCGCTGAAGGGCGTTTTTTTACATTCGTTATTTATAATATTTTTAATATTCTCCTCCAACGCATTTTGGGCGACGAGGGAACCGTGATTGCCGTGGGTAAAGAAGGACTTTAACGGAATGATTCCGTGGGGCGTTTTAGCATGTTTTTGATAAATGATGCGGGATAATCTTGAGGGGTGGATTCCAAGTATTTCTGCGCTTTGTTTCTGGCTTTGTGGCCGTAAATATGCGCTGCCGTGTTCCAAAAAGTCGACCTGGTATTGCAAAATATATGCTGCAATTTTTTGTAAAACTTTTCGTCGCTGCCCCAGTGCATTGACCCAAAATTGGGCATTTTGTTTTTTTTCTGTAAAAAATTTACGATCCTCACCCTTCAAAGGATGAATGAGAAGTCTTTTGTAAAGATCACTGAGGCGAACTGCCAAACCGGTGTCGATTTCGAAGCCCCATTGATTATCGATTTTTTGAAAAATAATTTCCGGCATAATGGGGGGATTGATGTCCCCTTTAATCGCTTGTAATGGGGCGAAATTCAATCGTTTGAGTGAGCTTAGAAGCGTGCGTAATTGGGAGGGGGTTCGATGGATTGACCGCTGTAATTTGGTGAAGCGCCGCTGTTTCAGATCGTCGAAATGGTGGGTGAGAAGATCGTAGAGCGGCGTATTTTCCGGGACTTGCAGCTGGAGGCAGTCCTGTAAATCGCGGGCGCCAATTCCCTTCGGCGAAAGTGATCGCAGAATATTGTAGGCCCTTTCGAAAACATTTTGCTGTGAATTGTCGGATGGAGAAATTTGGGATTGAGTACTATTTTTTTGGGGAATTCCGAATTGTTGAGCGACATTTTCTGGCAAAAATCCTTGATCATCGAGGCTGTTGATCAGCGTTATCAGTGCCGCTTTTGTGAATTCATCCAGATCGGGGACCTGGGCAAGGAGGTAATCTTCGGGGGAATATTCCGTAGCGATATTTTCCAAAAATTGTTGAGGACTTTCTTCGGCATTCGTTGTATGTTCGCCACTCGTCCGCCGATTCATATCCGTATCATTGTTGCCATCGTTACCGTTCCAAGTGTTGTTATTATTTGTGTTTTTTCCGTTAGTTGGGGCGCAGGCAAACGGATGCGGTGGAACGTCGTTGGTGGCGATATCGAGGAGAGGATTATTTTGGATTTCAGTGGTAAGGAGTTGGCGAAGTTCTTCCGTTGGCAATTGTAAAACGTTTAGGGAACGGAGCATGAGCGGTGATAGCCGCTGGTTTTGGATTTGAAGGCGATCATTTCTCGGATCCACGACTTAAATATGGAGCAACGGTAAAATTTTTCAAGGAGTGAAATTTGAATCGATTTTTTTACAGCGAACTTGACAATACTTATATGGAGTATATTAATGTCTTTCGTTGAAATGTAAAATTTAAACCTAATCCATGGAAAGTACATTGGATCCTAATATATCGTAGCCTAAATCATTTTCTGTTACAGAACCGGGAAATGGTATTTCAGTCCCTCCTCCGATAGGAGGTATTATTGAGGATTTGCAA
>JAISMD010000062.1 GCA_031276935.1 Puniceicoccales bacterium | reverse complement strand
AATTTCCGCCAAGACCTGCTCCAATGCTTCCTGATTGGGTGCAACAATTAAAACGCGGCCACTGTTATCTTCGTCGATGTCAATCTGTGCCCCCGTCGATTCCGTAATACGCTTGATGTTTTTGCCCCCCGGACCAATGAGCATACCAATATTCTCCGGATCGATCTTCACCTCCTTGAAGCCCGGTGCCGATGACTTTAAATAGGAATTCACGGACGGTTGTGCGCCCAACATGGTTTCTAAAATCGTCGCCCGTGCCTCCCTATTTCTGTAAATCGCCTCCCTCGCAATGGTCAACGGCAATCCCTTAATCTTGAGATCGAGTTGGAAACCCGTAATCCCCTGCGACGTGCCGCAAATTTTGAAATCCATGTCACCAAAATGATCCTCATCGCCGATAATGTCGGTCAGCACAACGTGTTTTTCCAAAATCCCTTCCCCATTGAATTTCGTTACTAAACCGGTCGAAATGCCGGAAACGGGTGCCAGGATCGGTACTCCGGCATCCATAAGCGCTAGACATCCACCGCAAACCGTAGCCATCGACGATGAACCGTTGGATTCCAGAATATCGGAAACAATGCGAATGGAATAGGGAAATGCCGCCTCCGGAGGTAGAACCGGCGATAGGGAACGCTCGGCTAAAGCACCATGACCAATCTCCCGACGCCCGGCACCCATCATCTTGCCCGTCTCCCCGACGCAAAAAGGCGGGAAATTATAGTGCAACAGAAACGTTTTGGTTTTCATACCCCCCGTTATGGCGTCCAATTCCTGCACATCCCGGGAAGAACCAAGCGCTAACGTCACCAGAGCCTGCGTCTCCCCACGCTGAAATAAAGCGGATCCATGTACCCTCGGTAAAATATTGGTTTCGCAAAATAGGGGCCGAATTTCGTCGATGGAACGACCGTCTACCCGCCTCATGTGATCCAAAATATTGCTCCGGTAAAGTTCCTCCTGCAATTCCTCAAAGGCCATTTGGACCAGATTTTCGTCGAATTTCTCCTTCCCAACAGCGGCTAAAACCGCCTCCGAAGCCTCCCGTTTGACCTCCTCGATCGCCGCTTCCCGTTTAGCTTTTTCCCTTTGAAATACGGCTAGAGTCAGGCGTTCTCCGAAGCGTTTGCAAATTTCCATGACCTCCTCCGGCACGGTGTGGAGGGGAAATTCCTTTTTCTGCTTCCCACATTGCATGGCCAATTTCCGTTGGGCAGCGATGATGGGCTGTATCCGTTGGTGGGCAAATTCCAGGGCCTCGATGAAACGTTCCTCCGAAATTTGATCCGCATTGCCTTCGATCATCATCATGTCCCGTTCGTTACCCACGTAGATGAGGTCCAAGCGGGAACGCAACATTTCCTCATTGGTCGGATTCACCACAAATTCACCGTCGACCTCGCCGATGCGGAGACAACCAATCGGACCCTCCCAGGGAATGTCGGAACAGGTTAAAGCCGCGGAAGCTCCATTGACCATGAGTACGTCGGAGTCATTTCTACCGTCCGCGGAAAATAAAATCCCGATGACCTGTACCTCATTCATAAAGCCCTTCGGGAAGAGAGGTCGGAGAGGTCGGTCGCAGAGACGGGAAGTCAATACTTCCTTTTCCGAAGGCTTACCTTCTCGCTTTGCGTATCCCCCGGGGAATTTTCCCGCCGCGGAAAAACGTTCCCGATAGTCGACGGTCAGGGGGAAGAAATTTTGCCCCGGCAAGCAATTACGTGCCGCAACGACGCTGACAAATACACTGGTCTCTCCCAGTGTAACAACCACAGAGCCACTGGCCTGTTTCGCAAAGGTTCCGGAGGAAAAATGCATTCCATCGGCTTCAACATTAAATAACTGTTTCATGAATTAAATTCCCGTTTTATTTTAGGATCAGCGGCGCAATTCGAGGCGCTGTAGTATCCCATTATATTTCTTAAAATCGACACGCTTTAGGTAATTGAGCAACTTGCGGCGACGGTTAGCGAGGGCAACGAGACCGCGTCGCGTATGAAAATCCTTTTTATGTACGCTCAAATGCTGCGTTAGATGTATGATACGGGCGGTTAGGAGTGCGATCTGAACCTCGCAGGAACCCGTATCCTTCTCGTGCATTCTAAATTCACCTATAATTTTATCTTTTTCTAAATACTCTGTTTTTGACATTTTACTCTTCCTCTTTCACAGGTAGAAAGATGTTTTTCATCTCCCGTGGATCCGTATTTCACCGATCTACACCGCTATCTTCCGGAGAAGTACCCATGGTGGATTTCCACTAGCGTTGGGACCACATATGTAACTCAAAAAAAATTTTCAAGCTTTATTCTTCTATTTTTTTGACAATCGAAGTAATCGAAAACTTCGAAACCAAAAATAGTAACAAAAATACTATAAAAAAGAACGACGGGAAAAAAATCAAATAGGATTGCCATGCATCAAAAAAAGTACACCTTCGCCCTGTGAACATTCTTTTAGCCAGTGGAGGATCGGGGGGACACATAGCTCCGGCCATTGCCATCGCAGAACGGTTGCCCCAACATCGATGCATTTTTGCCATCAGCAGTCGAAAGGTGGACAGTGTTTTCACCCGAAAATATTCCCATTTTTCCTTCGTGAAGGTAAGGGCAAATCCTTTCAAATTATCTCCCATTGCCTTCTTAAAATTCCTGGGGTCCCAGTCCATGGCTTTCTTTTTCGCCCTTCGTCTTCTGAAGGAAAAGAAGATCGATCTCCTCCTAGCCTTTGGGGGATTTACCTCCTTTGTTTTCGTAGTGGCTGCGAAATTGCGGAGAATTCCCGTGATCATCCACGAATCCAATATCATTCCGGGGAAAGCTAACCGCCTTGCGGCTCCACTTGCCGATAAAATATTTCTACCGGAAGGGGCATCATTTCGCCATTGTCTATCGCTCCGCTACTGTTCCCACAGGAAACGTATACAGTATATGGGATTCCCCATTCGCCAAGAATTCGAAGCCATGACAAAGGCCGATGCACGGGCCCAACTCGGTTGGCCTCCCCTTAAAAAAATTATCCTAATCATAGGCGGTAGCAGTGGTGCCCTATCGCTCAATAAATGGATTCAGCAAAATTTCATCCGTTTTGCCCATCACAATATCGACATATTTTGCATCGCCGGCCCCGAATTCAGCGAGGAAAAAGAGGTTACCTTCGAAGACTGTACCCTCCACATGCTTCCCTTCTGCGAACACATGAATCTTCTGATCCGGGCCTGCGATTTAGTCATTGCCCGCGGTGGTGCGGGAACCATCGGAGAATGTCAATTCTGCAAAAAACCGATGATACTCATCCCCCATCCCTCCGATGCCCATAGCCATCAATTGGCCAATGCGAGACAGGCAGAACAACTGGGAATCGCCAATATCATTGAGCAAAGCGAATTGGATCATCTTCCTTCCCAAGCCATTGAAATTCTTTCCAATTCCCCCATTCTAGGAGCCATGCAACGTAGCCTGGAAAAAGCATTCGTACCCGACGTCGCCGAACGCATCGCCGGTGAAGTCGAACACCTACTCCAAAGCAAAAAAAGGAAAACGAAGAAATAAAAACTTCAATAGGATTTTGCCCACACAACTTTTTGCACCGTTTTATTTCCCGTGAAACAGCAATTACCTTCCCCGTCCGGAGGTAGGATACAGCGAATGGTTACATTTAATTTCTCCTTCATTGCCTCCTCCATTTTCCGATCCCCGGCAAAGAACGTTACCGCATAACCTCCCCGTTGGGCAAAAAATTCCACAAATTCGCCTTCGGAATGTATGGATTGCGTATTGACTTCGCGAAAGGAACGGGCCTGTTCCAACATTTCCCCTTGAATACGGTCCAATGTCTGCTCCAAATTGGCGATCCATTCCCCGACGGAGGAGGAATATTTTTCCATTCCGTGGCGACGTAAAACGCATAGGGAATCGCGTTCCATATCCCGGGGACCGATTTCCAGAATCAGGGGAATACCCTTTTTAATCCATTCCCATTTCTTGAGACCACCATTGATATCCCGTCCATCCAATACCACTTTTATGGGATTATTTTTGTAATGCACGGTTTCGATACGCCGTTTTAATTCCGAACAATATTCCAAAACAAGGGCTTCATTTTCCTCCCGATGGATTACGGGGAGAATGGCAATTTGCTGGGGAGCCAGACGGGGCGGTAGCACTAAACCATCGTCATCGGAATGGGTCATAATGAGTCCACCCATGAGCCGCGTGGAAACGCCTCCGGAGGCAGTCCAAGCATACTGGGTCTCTCCGTTTCGCCCAATAAATTGGATATGGGAAGCGCGGGAAAAATTCTGTCCCAGGAAGTGTGCCGTACCCGCCTGCAGTGATTTACGGTCCTGCATCATGGCTTCGATACAGAGCGTACGCAGGGCTCCGGGGAAACGTTCCATTTCCGTTTTCTCACCGCAGAGAACGGGTACAGCCATATAATGTTCAGCAAATTCCCGGTAACAATGGAGCATTTTCTCCGCCTCCATTTCGGCCTCCTCCCGGGTTTCGTGTACCGTATGACTTTCCTGCCAGAGGAATTCCAAAGTGCGGAGGAACAGTCGGGGACGCATTTCCCAACGCACGATGTTGGCCCATTGATTGATTCGGATGGGCAGATCCCGATAGGAATGGATCCAACGGGAAAAGGATTCACCGATGATGGTTTCGGAAGTTGGACGGACAACGAGAGGTTCTTCCAGCGGGGAAGCGGGTACCAATTTACCCCCATCGTTCAATTGCAGGCGCCTATGGGTTACGACGGCACATTCCTTCGCAAAGCCTTCCACGTGGGAAGCTTCTTTTTCCATGAATCTAAGGGGGATGAAGAGAGGGAAATAGGCATTTTGCTGGCCATTTTTCTTCAACATATCATCCAGGACACGCTGGATATTTTCCCAGATGGCATAGCCCCAGGGTTTAATGACCATACAGCCACGCACGTCACTATTTTCTGCCAAATCAGCTTCTTTTACGACCCGTTGGTACCATTCGGGGAAATTTTCTGAACGCAGAGGCGAAATAGCGAATTTTCTCATGATCAATCAACTCATTTATCGAGGAGTTCGAGTTAGTCATTGTTTTGAGGATCGCAACTTTTTTTTAGCGATATATGGATTGGGAAGAGATTTCAGAGAAAAATTTTCACATAAAAAAAGATTGACATTTAATATTTTTTAATAGTATGAATAACCGTTATGGATGGATATGAGAACACAGAACACAGAACACAGAACACAGAACACAGAACACAGAACACAGAACAGCAAAAGCTAAAAGCCTTTACGCTGATTGAAGTGATCTTCGTCTTCGCGATCATCGCGATTCTACTGGCAATTTTATTGCCGGGGATGGGCACGATAAAACGCAGTGTACAAAAGCTGCGGGATGTGTCCCATCTGCAAAAAATCCGGGGGGCCTGGTATGAAGCCGTCGTCAATCGCGGTTGGGAGCTATGTGCTGATGACCTGCCGTATTTCGCCTATTACCTGGCAGGGGTCGGGAAGACCAGTCTTTCCGATATAATTTTGAACGATCCCCATGTTTACGTTTCCCCGGGGGATAAATATGCTTCGAAAGTTGTAAAGGAAGCAATTTGCTACATGAATGGGGCCGAGATCGAGGGCAACGAACCGTTTACCTTTGTTAATCATTTTATGATTATAACGGAAGCCTCTG
>JAISMD010000047.1 GCA_031276935.1 Puniceicoccales bacterium | reverse complement strand
TTTTCCGAAAATATATCTTTTTCCTGGGGGGAGCGTTCGGTGCTTGACAGAACAAACGAGAAATATTTTCTGAAGCTATGAAGCCCACATACCATCCTTCGAAGATCAAGAGAGCGAAGAAATTCGGTTTCCGTGCCCGCATGAAGACTTCCGGTGGGCGTAAAGTTTTATCCCATCGCCGCCAAAAAGGTCGGGCAAAATTATCGGCAAGCGTCCCCCGCTTCTAATTGCCATGGGGCTAAAAAAGTGTTATCGAATCGGATCGCGATCGGATTTTGATCAGTTTCGCCTGACTTCCGTTCGCAAAAAAACTACCGGCTTTTTCTGTAAATTAAAAAAAAATCCAACCAATATTTCCCCCCGTCTCGCCCTAATTGTTGGTAAAAAAATCGGAAAAGCCCATGAACGTAACTACATAAAACGCCTGTTCCGTGAAATTTTTCGCCGGGAACGGGAACGACTGGATCCGAAATGGGACTATCTCGTCGTCGTGCAGAGGGGTATTGTACCTAATTTTTACGATTTAAAGAAGAAATTTTTAACCATGTGTGCCCTTTTTCCAAAATCATTCCTGTGCATCGCCATCGATGGTACGGCGGCGTCTGGAAAATCTTCCACGGCCCAGGCTTTGGCTCAAAAATATCATTTGTTAAATGTCAATACGGGCAATCATTACCGCGCATTGACGCTTTCCTTCCTCCAACGTGGCCTGAAAAATACCGATGAGAAATCCATAGGTGAAGTGGTGGGGGAACTCGTGTTCGATACCCGAATAAATGGCGTCGAAGAACAATTAACGATCAATGGTGCGGTCTTTCAGCCCAACGACCTGCGATCGGAAATTGTTAATAAAAATGTGGCGCTCTTTGCCCAACTCCCCATCGTTCGCCAAAAATTGAGGGCGTATCAACGAAGTTTACTCCCTCGGGCAAAGCAATTCGATTTTGCGGGAATCGTTATGGAAGGCCGTGATATCGGTACCCACGTCCTGCCCCAAGCCGATGTCAAGATCTTCCTCAACGCCGATCCCGATGTCCGGGAAAATCGTCGCCGCGATGCGGGGGAAAAGGATATTATCGCACAGCGTGACCAGTTGGACGGTCCCTACAAAAATAATGCCTTTACCATCGATACCACCCACTGTGCGCGGGAACAGGTCCTCGCCCTGATTGAGGAGAAAATTGTAAACCAAACTCCCTTTCGAAAATCGTAAAAAATTATCCCTACCTCAGCCGAGGATTTTTAAGCAGAAAACAAAAACCAATGAGGGAAGCGACGATCAATAACATCGCCATGATACAAACGGTTTGCAGACTAATGGAGCGGGAAAGTAGGAAATAACCCAGTGCCGCCGATAGGGCATCCCGTAGACCCATAATGGCAACGTCTAAACTCATGTAAATCCCCAGTTTTTCCGGCGACGGCACAATCTTTGTAACCCATAGTTGCCACGCCGTCAGATTGCCACTGTACCCTAAACCTAATACAATGGCCGAGAAAATCCAAAGGAGAAAGTGATCGGTAAAGAAAAATAGGGGTATGCTCAGAAGATAGCAACCGTTGATCGTGATTTTCATGAGGGCGAGGTTCTGCGTATCAAAGAATTTCCCCCAGAAAAAAGCACTCCCAATCCGTGTAATCATCGGAATCGTTACCGTAATCAGAGTAATGTCTCCGTTCGATAGATTGAACCCGTAGCGTTGATTGGCAAGGTATTCCATTCGCAGCGGAGCCGTCATTTGAAAGGCAATACTGGTCAGTGACCATAGACATAAAACAAAGGTAAATAAACGATCGTTAAATAAAATCGATAGATTCGATCGTAAAAAAGAATCCCTATTGTAGGTCATCATGTGCCCATTGGGAATGCGTAGAAAAATGTAGCCGCTGCATAGTGCCGCCAGTGCCGTCGCGAGGAGAATCCAGTGGTAGTTGCTCAAAGAGTGGTCCAGTAGCCGACCGCAAAAATAGGCAAAAAATACTCCGGCAATCCCAAGAATGGTGAAAAGTATCCCCAAAATACGCCCACGCCGTTCCTTCGGATAGTTCCGATTGTAAATGTCCGTAACAAAGGGAAACGTCTGTTTGTAGAGAATTTTCGCCAGAATAATGGCAAGGGAAAACATGAACCAATGGGTACTAAAAAGCCCCAGGATTACCGCACCGGCTACGATGAAAAGGAGTAGACCGATGACGCGATTGTTGGGTAGGGGATATATTTTGGTAAAAAAATGTAGCGCAAAAGGTGTCAATGCCATTCCCAAATAGGAAGCGGCCGACAATATTCCCTTTACGGTTTCCGGTGCACGGAATACGCGAATGGCAATCAGTAGGACGTAGTTTTTAAATACAACATCGATGCAGCCTTGGAAAGTAAAACGGAAACAATCTAGGCGAAATGTCTTTTTTTCAACGGGAGATGCCCGTGGGACGCAGCCGCTGGATTGGTTAAAAAGAAAGGACATAAAAAATTCTTACACCAAATCCCATCGACCCTTTACGGCGAAGAAATCTTGGAAAAACGATTCGCTATCAGTGCCTTGAACTTGGAATGGTGGCGAATGGGATCCAAATCCACATCATCGTGTAACCACTGTAAATCGTTATAACCGAGTGCGAATGCGGTTTCCAAAGCTTCAATGGCTTCATTGGTTTTTCCGTTGGTGGATAGATCGCAGGCTAAATTGTAGTGCGCTACGGGATTGCTCGGGTCCAGGGATACGTATCGCCGATCCATCTTTAAACTGCGCTTTTTGTCTCCCACGGAAGCATAGAGATTACTCAAAATCTGTACCACCAAGGGATCATTCCGCCGCCGCCGGTATAGATTTTCATAAAACTTTGTACAAAATTCAATGTAATCGCTCGCTTTCATAGGTACCAACTACACTCCCCTAAGTCTTGCAAAAGGGGAAAAAATGCAAGATAATAAAACAGAAAATTAAAATTCCCTTATTCTAAGCCGGTAGAGCCAGTTTTTTTATTTCATCCAAAATCAAATTGGCCGTCAAATAATAGCGTTCCTTTTCCCCTCGGAAGCGATCGTATTGTTCGGGGAGGATCGGTTTCCCTATGACGATCTGTGCCGAATGGCGAATGTCGGGGAAAACATGGTATTTTTTTAGGATTTCATAGGTGCCCCATAGGCGAACGGGAATGACGGGAACCTGCGTTTTACAGGCCAGGAAACCGATTCCCGATTGCGCTACCCCAAAATTGCCGTCCAAGGAACGGGTGCCTTCCGGGAAAATGGTAACGCCAAAACCGTTTTTCAAAAGGGAAAGCGCTTTGCGAATGGCACTGATATCGGCGGCATTTTCCCTATCGACGGGAATGACATTGATGTGGGAAAGCAATAGGTTCCAAAACCCGGGTTTAAATAGCGTCTTTCTCCCGAGAAATAGGAGTTCACGTTTCCGGAAAACACCCCCGATCAGAGGTGGATCGAGGTGACTTAAATGATTGGGTGCCACAATGAATGGTCCGGAGGAAGGGATATTTTCTTGCCCGTAGACCTTGCCACGAAAGAGTTCTTTGAAACAAAGATCGCAAAAAAGAGTCGTTATCAGGTAGTAGGGATTCACATTTTCCTAGGAGAATGAAAAAAGCGGAAATGTCAAAGTAAAGGGCGATTTTGGTGGAGCTGATCGGGCTCGAACCGACGACCTCGTCGTTGCGAACGACGCGCTCTACCAACTAAGCTACAGCCCCATTCGGCCCGAACTACGTTTTTTATTGTGAATCTAATGTCAAGCCACATTTTATTTGCCAGTCAATGGGGACGCTAAGATTACGGAAGAATCACTTTCTATGTCGTTTTTCTACAAAAAAGATTGAAAAATATTTTTCTTCATTCAGACTGGGAAGCACGTGGAATTAGAAAATTTACTTCATCGATGCTAATGGCAAATACTTGGTCAAATACGAATCGTCCGAGGGGACAAAAAAATGTAAAAGTTTTCGTTCGCTGCAACGAAAGAATTCGGGCTCCGGAGGTCCGTCTCATCGATTCCGAGGGTCATATGGTCGGCATTATGTCCATCGAGGAGGCGAGGGCGGAAGCGCGCCGTGCCGGTCTCGACCTGATCGAAATCAGTGCCAATGCCAAACCCCCGGTCTGCCGTATCCTCGATTTCGGGAAATACCAGTACGAAACGACGAAGAAACAAAAGGTGGGTAAATCGAATGCGGTAAAGGTGAAGGAAGTGAAATTCCGTTTCTGCATAGAAACCCACGATTACGAAACAAAGATGCGCCATATCCTCGAATTCCTGAGCGACGGCGATCGGGTAAAGGCATCCGTTTTTTTCCGTGGCCGGGAATTAGGGCAGACGCAGCTGGGATTTGATCTCATAAAAAGGTTAACCGGAGATCTCGCGGAATACGCAACTTTGGACGGAGAAGCTAAACTCGTCGGCCGTAATATCGTGGCAACCTACTCCCCAACGAAAAAGGCAAAGCAGGAACGACGGGAAAAAAATGCTTCCGATGATTTGGAAAATCGAGTCCTTTAATTTTACGGAGAAAACATCGTGACCATACGGGCAATGTGCTATCGCTTCCATGTTTTTTTCCCGCTATTACTGGGTATTTTAAGTTTCCTCTTTGTGGCGTTAAAGCAGGGTAATCTTTACCTCTTTGCCGACGAAAAACAATCGATCCAATATAATTCCACTAAGAAAACGGTGGGGATTTTTATTGGAGGGAAGCGCTATTTAACCTTGGAAGAGGTTATGAAATCGCTGTGTTTGAAAACGCTGTCGGATACAAAGAAAGGTCAAATTACTTTAAAAAAAGGTGCGGCGAAGATTCAATTTTCTTCGGGGAAAGATTACATCACCTATCAGCAATCGAAGATATTTTTAGCCCATAAACTCATTTTTCGGGATGGCAATTTACTGGTGAGCTACGATGATTATTTGGGAGTTTTGGTACCGCTACTGGCGCTCAATTTGATCAAAGGCTCGACGCCCGCACTCAGAACCATTGCCATAGATCCGGGGCATGGGGGAAAGGATCCCGGTGCAACGAACCCCAATCTCCATATCTACGAAAAGGATATTACCCTACGGATTGCTAAATTACTCAAAACGGAACTCCTTAGGGCCGGATTTTTAGTCGTTGAAACCCGGACAGCGGATCATTTTGTGGAGTTAAAGGATCGCCCCCTGAGGGCAAAGGGCGCTGATTTTTTTATCAGCATACACGGCAATGCTTCCTGTATAAAATCTGCCCATGGCGTGGAGGTATTCACACTCAGTCGGGCGAAAAATTACGGGGGGAATAGCTTTGATCCGTGGAATTTGATTGCGGCCTATTCCCTACTCTCGGCCTTTACACAGGTGACTAAACTGGAGAATCGTGGCCTAAAGATGGCAGAATTTTCGGTTCTGAAATCACTGAACATGCCCGGTGTACTCGTTGAGGTTGGTTTCATTAGTAACGATGGTGAGGGGAAAAAATTAAGGGATCCCGCATTCCAAAAAAAAATCGTCGAAGGATTGGTTGAAGGTATAAAAAAATACCGTACCAATCTGGGTAAAAGGCGGTAAGTATGGTGATTTCGCGAACACTACTGACGCAGTTGGAAGAGGCGGCACAGATTGCACGGGGATTGACCATGGATGCGGTGGAGGAAGCTAAATCCGGGCATCTTGGTTTACCCTTAGGTTGTGCGGAAATGGGGGCGGCTTTATTCGGCTATCTCCTCCGTTTACATCCCTCGGAACCGCGATGGATCAATCGGGATCGCTTCATTCTATCGGCGGGGCACGGTAGTATATTTTTGTACGTTTGGCTCTATCTGAGTGGATTTGCCCTCGATGAGTTATCGCAATTCCGGAAATTGGGAAGCAATTTACCCGGCCATCCCGAATTCACTGTGACACCCGGAGTGGAATGTACGACGGGACCATTGGGGCAGGGTATTGGAAATGCCGTTGGCTTTGCGATTTCGGAAAAGATGCAGATCGGTCGTCTTCCAAAGGGGCAAAAGATTTTAGATTACCACGTTGTTTGTCTATGCGGCGACGGTTGTTTACAGGAGGGAGTTTCCCACGAAAGCTGTTCCCTAGCGGGTCATCTCAAGCTTGATAATTTGATTCTTATCTACGATGCCAACGGGGTAACGCTCGATGGTATGTTGGAAAAAACACAATCGGAAGACGTCGGGAAGCGCTTTGAAGCCTATGGCTTTTTCGTCCAAACGGTTGATGGACATGATCTCAAGCAGTTCATCGAGGCCTACGAATTGGCTAAAAATAGTACGCGCCCCAATCTCATTATTGCGCGAACGATTATCGGACGGGGCATCGGGGAAGTCGCCGCCACACCTAAAGCCCACGGCGAAGGCGGTATACCGTTTATTAAAGCGGCAAAGAAGCGTCTTGGTCTACCCTCCTTGCCCTTTTATATCAGTGAATCGCTGAAAAAATTTTTCCACGAACGTCGCCTGCAGTGGAAAGAAACGTACGATCTTTGGTTGAAGGAATTTCGTCGGGAACGGCGTAGCTATGGGAAAAAATTCCCCAAATTATGGGAAAAAAAACCGGGGGAAAATATTATGGACGAAGTATTTTTCCCTCATTGCGAAAGGATTTCGACGCGGGAAGCCGGTGGGGAAATTCTCAACGCATTGGCCACTAAAAATTCGGAAATTATAACCGGTAGTGCCGATTTATTCAGTTCCAATAGGAATTACCTGTTTCGGGGCGGAGATTTTGATGGCAACAATTTTCTGGGACGTAATGTGGCCTTTGGCATTCGGGAACATGCTATGGGTGCGATCCTGAACGGCATTGCCTATGACGGTGTTTTTCGACCGACGGGGGCGACATTCCTTGTTTTTTCGGATTATTTGCGTCCTGCCATTCGCATTGCAGCTATGGCACGCTTGGCGGTTATTTATATTTTTACCCACGATTCCATCGCCATCGGTCCGGATGGCCCGACCCATCAACCCGTGGAAACTTTGACCGCTCTCCGTTCCATTCCCCATCTCCATGTTATTCGTCCCGCCGATGGGGAAGAGTGTGTGGGTGCCTATGCCATTGCCTATGCCCGTTTGGATGGTCCAACGGCCCTTGTTTTATCCCGTCAGGATCTCCCGTTGTTGGGCCTCGAAAATAGTAGGGCGGGTACGCTTAAAGGAGCCTATATTGCCCGCCGAGAAACCCTATATCCCAAAGTAATTGTCCTGGCTTCGGGAAGTGAATTGGGTCTTGTTTTGGAAGCCGCCGAAGAATTTCAGGAACATGTTCGCATCGTTTCGGTACCCTGTATGGAGATTTTTGAAACCCAATCCGAAGCCTATCAGCAGAGTGTTCTTCCCGAAACTTGCCCGTTGCGCCTAGCCGTTGAAGCGGGGATTAGCCTGCCTTGGTACCGCTACGTTGGGCCAAAGGGGAAGGTGATTTCCATCGATACTTTTGGTTTAAGTGCTTCGGGGAAAATCCTCCAAGAATACTTCGGGTTTTCCGTCGAACGCATGGGCGATGAAATTCGAACGCTCCTGGAAAAAGCTTAATTCGATGCCGTGGTTTTGGAAAAAGTAATGACGTTTTCGATGTGCCGTGTCTGCGGAAAGAAGTCAAAGGGCTGGACGCAATCCGTTCGATAACCGCATTGCACCAAAAAATTGGTATCCCGCGCCTGTGTATCGGGACTGCAGGAAACGTAAATAATTCTTTGTGGGGAAAATTGTACCAGTTGCCGCAAAAAGGATGAATCACAACCCTTCCGGGGCGGATCTAAAATAATGGCCGTGTGCCGAGCTTCCGGGAGTTCGCCGGCGAAAATATTTTCCGCAGAACCGGCAATGAATCGTATGTTGCCAATGGCATTAATTTGTGCATTTTTCCGGGCGAGATTGATGGCACTTTCGTTGATTTCAATGGCAGTAACCGTCCTAAAATGAGAACTCCCACAGATTCCAAATACACCGACACCGCAGTAGGCGTCGATCAAATGGGTGATGGAAGGCGCGGAGGCTTCCCCGATAATGTGGTCGACAAATGTTTCCAGAATATGGGGATTGTTTTGGAAAAATTCACCGGCCTGTACCTGGAATTCGAAACGCCCAATGCTTTGCCCAATGATCTGTTTGGGATCGGTAACAATTCCTTGGCCCGTATCACGGAGCAGAAGAGTCCCCCCTCTTTTTAAGGACTTTGTTTTAATTTCTTGGCGTAGGGTTTTAAGTCGTTCATTGATGGCGTGGGTCGCAAGATAACAGCGCTCCACATCGATGATATGGGAACGACTCCCCGCTTTTAAAAAACCAATTTCACGGATCCCCTTCCCGAAATGCGGTGTCAATTTTGAACGGTAATGGTAGAGTTGTTCCGTTCCAATCGTAGGTCGTACATCGCAGTCGATGTGACCCAGTCTTTGTAGCAATTCCTGGACCTGTCGCCTTTTTATATCGCGCTGCGTAGGGCCATGGATGTGCTGGTACTGGCAGCCTCCACAGATACCAAATAGGGGACAAAGTGGTTCCATGCGTTGGGGAGAAGGATCTAAAACGGCTACCAAATCCGCTTCCGAATAGTGACTATGGTTGCGAAAGATGCGGCAGCGTACCCGCTCTCCGCCAATGACAAAGGGGACCATAATCACCCAACCTTCATGGCGACCTACCCCTAATCCTAAATTGGTAATGTTTTCGATCCCGATTTCCACTTCGTGGTGGTAGGGAAAGGGTGCGTCGTTGAATGGGTGAGCCACGGTCATCTTTTTTGGGGGATATGGATGTTTTATAAATGTTTCGCAAAAATAGATTGAACCCTATAAAAAAAATCAGCAGGGAGGCCAGGCCATTAATTTCCCACCCAGGAGATGGAGATGGAGATGGGGGACTGTTTCCAAAGCGTCGGGGCCGTTATTGATGACGATGCGAAAGCCCTGGTTTAGGTTATATTTTTTTGCAAACGCCTTTGCGGTCAATAGGAGATGCCCCAAAATACTTTCGTCCTGGCTTTCCGCGTCGCCGATGCGGGGAATTCTTTTTCTGGGAATAATGAGCACGTGGGTCGGTGCACAGGGATTAATATCCCGAATCACAATGCATCGTTCGTCTTCCATAAGGATTTCGGAGGGAATTTCCCCATCGATAATTTTTTCAAACACAGTTTTCTCGCCATTTGGATCCATGGGATGGGTATATAGAACGGCGGAGAGTTTTTCCAATAAAAATTTGCTTCCATTTTTTTCTTTTGCTTTAATATGCGGTTACATGTTCCGGTATTTCCGTTGGATTTTTTCCCTTTGTTTTTTGTACCCGATGTACGGGATCCATGTCTTTGCCCATCGAACGAATATTTATAATAATCGCATTGTGGCCTACGTCGAAGATCATATCATCACCCAACAGCAGTTGGAAATCGAAATGATATTATTCAATGGGGGCCGTCCTTTGGAGGAGGATTTGAGGGAAAGGTTACGGTCGAAGGTATTGGATACGATGGTTGAGAAAAAAATCATTGCCAAGGAATTTGAACGCATGAAGGGTCAGTTACCGACATCCTACGTGCAGAAAAAATACGATGAGATTCAGAAAACACGCTTTGCCAATAGCCCACGGAAGTTTGCGGAAGCCCTACGCCGCTATGGAAAAACCAAGGCAAGCTACCAGGATGAGTTGAAGGAGGATGCCATCGTCGAATACATGTACGGTCGTAATGTGCTCAAACCCAGTGTGGTCAGTCCCCTTGAAATTCAGAATTACTACGATTGTCACCGAGATGAGCTCATTCGGGAACGGCAATTCGATGTGGACCAGGTAACTTTAGACAGTGAGGACGGGGAAGGCATAACCCTCGTTCGGGAATGTTTGGAAGAAATATTACCCTACGACGCATTAGGTCAACGGTTGACACAAATTCCGGGAGTTGAAATCCATTCCATGGAGGGTCTTGTGGAGGGGGATATGCAGCCATTAATTGGTGAGAAAATAACAACAATGGAGGTTGGTACCTTTACGCAGGAACCGATTTTATTGGGCAATCAAGCTATATTTTTAGGCCTACGAAGTGTTCGGGAAGAATATCCTTTGTCCCTGGATGAGGCGAGAACGTTCATTGAACAAACGCTGCTGAATGAAAAATACCAACTTTTGCGAGAAAATTGGATCCAAAGCCTAAAGCAAAAATCCTATTATACGATTTTATAAACTTCGATGTTTTTTTTCTTCACAAAGAGAATTCTTTTCGCGATTCCGATCTTTCTTGCGGTGACGTTTTTGACCTTTAGCCTTGTCCATTCCGTACCCGGTGGGCCCTTCGATGGAGAAAAGGAAATCCCCATCGCCATACGTCAGAAATTGGATCAATGCTATGGCCGGGACCGTCCGTTTATGGAACAATATTGCCGCTACATTGGTCGCGTTTTCAGGGGGGATTTTGGGCCCTCCTACAAGTATCCCCATTGGGACGTGGTCGAATTGGTGAAGTCAAAGGCGTTGGTTAGTTTAGAAATCGGAGTCTACGCCATGTTTTTTGCACTAATGATGGGCATTTTTATGGGCATGCTTTGCGTTTGTTACCGGGGAACTTGGATTGATCTTTTTTTAAGTTTTTTATCGACATTGGGAATTTGTCTACCGGCGTTTATTGTTGGTCCGCTATTGATCTACGTTTTTGGCATTCATCTCCGTTGGGTGAATGTTGCCTGCTGGGACCACTGGGGAGACAAAATATTGCCCACTCTAACCATCGGAATTCTCTATGCATCCTACGTTTTTCGCCTGACGAAGAGGGGGCTATGCGATGTTTTACAGAAACCCTATATCATAGCGGCGCGGGCACGGGGGATCAGTGAGCGGCGAATTTTCTTCATCCATGCACTGAAAAACGGTCTACTACCGGTGGTTGCCTACATGGGACCGGCCTTTGCCGGTGTTATCAGTGGAGCCATTGTGACGGAAACGATTTTTCAAATTCCGGGTCTGGGACGTTTGCTCATACAGGCGATCACGAATCGGGACGATATGCTCATTTTAGGGATCGTCAATTTTTACGCCCTAGCCGTTGTGATTTGCAATGCCCTGGCGGATTGCGTACAAGCCTGGTTAGATCCACGGATCCGTTTGCAGTAATTCTCCGCCGCCGCAACCGGATAGCTTTTAATGGTTTGAAGGAAAATGGTTTAGCCATATTTTTCGGACTTTTAGCTTGCGGGAACGGGGATGATTTTCTAATTTCATGCCGTTGAGGGAGTATGTTTAACAAAGTTCTTGGGAGATCGATTCTATCGATAGTGGTTTTAATTTGGGCATTTTTCAGCCTCATTCCATTCAACGATCGTCCGTTTAACGAGTACATTGAGCGCCGGGCAACCGCCTATGGCGATGAATTTGCCGCACTTCTTTCCCGGGCGAAATTGAAGGTGAAATTGGGACAGGTACCGTCCATTTTTGTGGCGTTGAAGGGGATTGCTCGGGAGGAAAAGATTGACCTTTCCACTTTCTTTCCCGACATTAAACTACAGGACATCAAAAATCTGGATAAAAAGAACAGGATTTTGATGGATGTATTGCTCCGTGATTCCCGCGGGCGTTTGAAACAAGGATTAGATTTGCGGGGAGGGATTTCCTTTACTCTGAAGATTACGGATCGATCGGTTGGGCAGAAAGACAGTGCCATGGGGAGTAGTCGTTTAGAAAAGGCGGCGCAGATTATGCGCCATCGTCTCGACGGCATGGGGGTCGCGGAACCGATTATTCGCTGCCGGGGAAACGACGAAATCGAGATCCAGTTACCGGGGATTTCGACCCAGGATAATCCGGAGATCGTCGATGCGGTCAAGCGTCCTGCGAAGTTAGAATTCCGTTTGGTCCACGAAAATATGCCCGCTAGTTTAGACCCCAAATTGGCACCGATCGGCTATGAATTATTATTTGAGGAGCGGGAAAACCATCGTACGGGTGAGATGGAAATGGTTCCCTACTACGTTAAGAAAATTCCGGAAATGACCGGGAAGATGGTGAAGAATGCCCATGCGACCATGAATCAATATGGGGGCTTTGAAATCGGTCTCGAAATGAAATCACCGGAAGGCGTTGAACGTTTTGCGAAGGTAACTAAGGACAATATGGGACACGCCCTGGGGATTGTTCTCGACGGGAAACTCTATTCCGCACCGAGGATTAATTGTGAAATCCCCAATGGTATGGCGAGTATTTCCGGACATTTTTCCCAACGGGAAGCCATCGAACTTTCCAACGTGCTCAACAATCCCCTTGAATTTGAACTCATTCTGACGGAAATTCAAGAAATTGGTCCTTCCCTGGCGGAAGATGCGAAGACAAGTGCCATGCATGCTACATTTTTAGGTATTGGGTTAGTGATTTTATTCATGGTAGCCTACTATCGAATGTCCGGTTTAGTCGCTGTTTTTTCCGTACTTGCCAATGCATTGATCGTGCTCGCTTTGATGGCCATGATCGGAGCAACAATGACCCTTCCCGGTGTGGCGGCATTGGTATTGACCGTTGGTATGGGGGTGGATTCCAATATTCTAATTTTTGAGCGCATGCGGGAGGAGTTGGCTCTGGGGAAACGGATGGGGGCCGCACTGACAGCGGGCTATGATAAGGCATTTTCAACGATCTTTGATGCCAATATTACCACATTACTTTCCGCTTTAATCCTCATTTGGTTAGGTACGGGACCCGTTCGAGGTTTTGGAATTATTCTGGCGATTGGGATTTTTGCGACCATGTTTTGTGCCCTGGTGCTGAGCCGTGCACTGCTGATGATTCTCATCAATTTGGGCTTTGAAAATCTACTCAAAAAACACAGTCACGCGGTGCGTAAATTTAATTTTTTAGGGACGCAAAAAAAGGCATTCATTCTATCGTCCATCGTCGTTGGATTAGGTTTATTGGCATTTATCGTCCGAGGAAGTGATATTTACGGCATCGATTTTATGGGTGGCGATGAAATGACACTCCAATTCCAGGAAAAACTGAATACGAATGATATCGAAAAAATTGCCAAGGAAAATGGTATCGATGAAGTGGTAACGCTTTATCGAAAGAATATTAAGGATGCGGGTGAAGTCCTTGGCATTCAGACCCGGGAAGGTAAGGGGAAACTACTGTTCCAAAAATTGGACGAACACTATCCCCAGGCAAAATTGAAGGTGGTACAGGAATCCACCATTGGTTCTTCGGTGAGCGGAAAGATAAAATGGAATGCCCTTTGTGCCGTGGGTGCATCGCTCCTGATGATTCTCCTATACATTGCCCTTCGTTTCGAGATTGGTTTTGGCGTCGGGGCTTTACTTTCGACGA
>JAISMD010000017.1 GCA_031276935.1 Puniceicoccales bacterium | reverse complement strand
ATAACGGGATGATTGGCTACATGCACTCGGATTTTTTTCCCAAGGTTTTACCGGAAGCGGTCCTGGGACCGGTACTGCAATCCCCTCGCTACGGCGGGCAGCTTCGGGAGTATGTTCGTCATTTATTGAAGATTGATAATTTAGGGTGGTATGATTTTTCGGAGCGGCGCTACTGGCTATGTTTACTTTCCGCGGATGAAATTCAAAGAATTATTGGATACATTGGTGGGATCTGTTTTTCGGAACAAATTCGCAAAATTATTCTTAGCCATGAGTTACTGAAATTGAAAGGGGTCATAGGGAATGAGGCCTATTTATTTGCCCTGCGTAGTGCGCCGTTGCTATTGAAATCAGACATTGCGGAACGCTTCCAGGTAGATGGGGAAACGATTATCGAACGTGTTTTAAATACGGGGAAGTCGATCATTGAGATGAGTTTAGCCGGCGTACCGAAGGAGATCGCACAACGTTTCCTACTGAAATTCCCCCGTAATTTTGGTTGGAATTTCAAGCGTAAGGTGAATGATCCGCACTACTATTTCGATTTCATTCAGAAGATCATAAAATGGACATTTAGTGGGAATGGCAGTGCCGTTATTTCCATGATAGTGAGGGCTTAATTATGTTACATATTAGCAGGGAAAAATTTCAACTTTTACCGGAAAAAAAGGTATTAAAACGGGAGGATTACTGTGCCTATTTGGAGGCGAACAATGCGATCCAGCATGCCTATCGGGAAAATGATCGTCTCATCAACTATGCGAGTGGGCTATGTGGTAAACTGGTACAGGATACGAACGCTCAGGTTACAGCCCTAGTAGAAAGTGCGAATGAACATGCCCGCGAATTAATTGACAGAGCCAATCAAGAGAGCGCACAAATTATCGCCGCGGCCAATGCGAAGAGTAAAGCCATTTTGGACGAGGCATTGGAAAAGCGAAATGAGATTTTTGAGGAAGCAAAACGGTACTACGAAAACGAAGCGAAACGGGGCTACGCCGACGGTTACGCCACGGGGAAAGCGAAAATGGCTCAGCAACTCGTTGAAATCGCAGCAAAAAATTCCGAAAATTTCAAGCAATTGGAAGGCAGCATTGTGGGGTTGGTGTTGAAAGCCCTACAGCGCATTATGGGGGATCTCGACAAACGGGAATTAATTGTGGGCGTTGTGCGACAGGCGCTTAAGACGGTCAAAAATCAACGGGAGGCCACTTTAAAGGTTTCGCCACAGGATTCGCAAACGGTCCGCGATCACTTGGAGGAGATTCTCGCCGATGGGGCGGTGGATTATTTGGAAGTGACGGCCGATTCTCGATTAAAAGCGGGGACCTGTATTTTAGAGACGGACGTTGGCGTTGTGGACGCGAGTTTGGATGTACAATTGGAGTCAATTGGGAATGCATTTAAGAAAATCACAGCCGGCAATACCTCCGAAGAGGCGGAGAAATCAACGGAAGCCGTTGGGGAAAAAGGGGAATCTATTGTGCTGAAAGAGGAAACGAAGGCCTCTGAAGAAACTGATGACATGGCTGACGATGAGGTTGACGAGGACGATTCCGAGGTCGACGATGAAGACGATGAAGATATCGATGATGAGGATGGGGAAGATGAAACACAGGCTTCGGAGGAAGTTGACGACATAGGTGACGATGGGGGCGAGGAAGAAGATTCTGAAGCGGATGATGGGGATGTCGACGATGAGGATGAGGAAGCCTCGGAAGACGCGGAGGAGTAGGTAAGGGAAGAGAAAGGGAGCTTGGATATGGATAGGGGGACGATGGAAAGAGGTGTGATCAGTTCGAATCCGTTTGCGCGGGTAACGGTTTCGCTGGACCAGCTTCTCGAGGAGACCAAGACGGTCAAAACGAAGGGAAAGGTACTACAGGTTGTGGGAACAATTGTCAAGGCCATGGTCCCTAATGTGAAAATCGGTGAACTCTGTATTCTTCGGACACCCTGGGAAGATACGGAGGTTTGGACGGAGGTTGTTGGATTTGAAAAGCAGGCGGCTATCCTAACGCCATTGGGAGAATTGCGGGGAGTTTCCTCGGCGACGGAGGTTATACCAACGGGGGATGTACACAAGGTTGGTGTGGGCGATGATTTATTGGGACGAATCGTCGACGGTCTGGGCCGTGTAACCATAGAATCGGTCCAGGAAAAGGGCGAATTCATTCCCGAGATGCAATATCCTGTGTACAATGATCCTCCTCCGGCGATGTCGCGTACGCCGATTTCCGTTCCCCTAACCCTAGGCGTTCGGGCTTTGGACGGTTTACTGACCTGTGGTGAAGGGCAACGTCTAGGTATTTTTGCGGCGGCTGGAGGTGGAAAGAGTACCCTATTGGCACAAATTATCCGCAATACGGAGGCAGAAATTAGTGTTTTAGCGCTCATCGGAGAGCGGGGTCGTGAGGTGCGGGAATTCATTGAAAAGGATCTTGGTCCGGAGGGGATGAAACGGGCGATTATTGTCGTTGCGACGTCGGATCGATCGGCAATGGAACGGCTAAAGGCGGCCTATGTTGCCACGGCGATCGCCGAATATTTCCGGGATAAAAATAAAAAGGTCCTTCTCATGATGGACTCGGTAACGCGTTTTGGTCGTGCGCAGCGGGAAATTGGTTTAGCGGCAGGGGAACCTCCGGCGAGGCGGGGATTTCCTCCGTCGGTATTTGCCACACTCCCCCGCCTAATGGAACGGTCGGGTCAATCGGCCAAAGGTTCCATAACGGCACTTTACACGGTACTGGTCGAAGGTGACGATATGACGGAACCCATCGCCGATGAAACCCGTTCTATTTTGGATGGTCATATTATTCTTTCTCGAAAATTAGGTGCGGCGAATCACTATCCGGCCATTGATATTTTGGCGAGTATTAGTCGCTGTATGACGGCCATTGTGGACGATGCCCATAAGGCTGCTGCGGGGAAATTGCGTAACATTTTAGCGAAGTACGGTGAGGTTGAATTATTGGTGCGTATCGGTGAATACAAACGGGGATCGGACGCCGTAACCGACGAGGCCATCGATCGCATCGATGCCTGTAATAATTTCCTGAAACAGGGACTGAAGGAGGTCAATACATTTGAAGAAACGGTCAATATGTTGAAGGGTGTTGTTGGAATGTAGTTGCCATGGCGAAGAAGTACGAGTTAGACGATTTGCTCCGGGTCCGCGAAATTCGCAAGGATCGTGCGGAAAAAAATCTAAAAAAAGCGCAACAATTACTCAAGGAAGCGGAACAGGCCCTCGCCAAGGCCCAACAGGAATTGGAGGATTATAAGAATTTTGTCATTCAAGAAACGCAACGCCTTTATAATCAGGTTTTGAGAAAAAGTATTAACAAAAGGGAGATCGATAATTTACATTTCATGATAAAGGAGCTCCAGGACCGTATTTTCGACTATCAAAAGCGGGTAGAGGATGCGATGTTAGCCTGCGATAAGGCGAAGGAGAATCTCGATAATTGCCGAGAAGAACTGCGGAAAGCGGAGCGCAATATCGATAAGATCGAATCCTTGAAAGACGTTTGGCGCGAGGAAATGAAAAAAGAGGAAGAACGACAGGCGGATGCCGAAGTGGAAGATTTTACGGCAAAACCGCAAGGTCAATGAATTTTTACAAAAGGATAGAAAATGAGCGAAATAAAAATGGATATCAATCAAGCGAGTCAAGGTGTTAATCGGATGGCGAGTCCCGATGTTTTACGGACCCCGGATGGGCGTCAACCCGATGTGCGTGACGTGGAAAAATTCCAATCATTGGTTGGGAAGCGGGAGGAAGACGACAAAAAACGTGGTACGTCGAAGGAAAAGGAAATTAGGGGGGATGAAAGGGAAAATGCTGAAAGATCGACGGCATTGTTAGACTATTCAGGAAGTAGGGTCGGAAAGCTTACCGTGGACTCGGATGCGAATAATCGCAATGGTAACGATGATTATGAAAATGATGACGAAGTGGTTACGCCGCTTGTTTCCTCGGATGTGGAGGGTCAAGATTCGCTCCTATCTGGAATTTTAGATGGAATTGAATCCGAAGATAGGGTGTTGATGTCCAGTAGGGCGCGGCGGGCTATGGATTCGGAAGGGAAATCCATAGATCCATCTGCTTTGAAACCAAAGGAAGAAATTCAATTCCCGTCGGATGCATTGCCGAAGGGAGTAGAAGTGGCGAAAAAAGGATCCGATCTTGGGACGAAAATCGATAAAGAATTGGGGAAAGAAATTCAAATTCCGTCGAATGTACCATCGAATGGAATGGAAGTGACGGAGGAAAAATTTACTGACATCGTCAATCTAGGATCTGTTAATGTCGTCCATTCGGAGTCTACTAACGTCGTCCATTCAGAAAGGGAGAGAGAAAGTAAACTATTCATACCTCTGGGTAAAAGCGAAGGCACTGAAGCATCCGTAGTTGGGGATAAAATATTAAATACATTCACGCAATTATCCGACGTAACTGAAACAAAAATTACGAATGCAGCGGAATCGATTACGGAGATCGGACACGAAATTATTGAACACACTGCCAATTCGGAGTCCGTTGCCATCGTTAATTGGGAAGAAGGGAAAGAAAATATATTTATACCCGTGGGTAAAGGCGAAGATAGTGAAAAAATCGACACAAAAGGAATTGAAATTGCAAAGCCAGAATTGAAAGATGAGCGTATCAATTTTATTGGCAATGGGGAAGAAACCGTATCTATGAATCGGATTCCAGAATCCGTAGTTGGGGATAAAATATTAAATACACTCACACAATTATCCGACGTAACTGAAACAAAAATTACGAATGCGGCGGAATCGATTACGAAAATCGGACACGAGATCATTGAGCGTTTGATGATTGCACAGGCTGTCGATGCTGCAAAGCAGGAAATGATCATTGTTTTTCGGGACAATATTTTACCGGGGACGCATTTATCCTTAGTTCGAGAAGGTTCGTCGCTCAGTCTCAGTTTTACCGCTACGAATTTACAGTCCCTCGATTTTTTGATTGCCAATCACGGTGAGTTGCGGGACTTTTTACTCGGGCAAATGAAGGACCTAAGTTCCGTGAACATAAGGGTTGAGCAGGAAAGAAAATACGATGCCGCCAATGATCAACAAAAGCGGCAGCAACAGGATGGTGAGGAAAAGGACCCTGAAAATCAGGATAGATCCCAGGCATAGAATTGACAAAGGTCCAGTTTATGGTTGCATTCCGTTGGGTCTCCATAGTTTAATGGATAGAACCGCGGTTTCCTAAACCGTTAATCCCAGTTCGAGTCTGGGTGGAGGCGCCAGATATTTTTTTCTGGAATTTTATAATTTTATTGCAATATTTTACAAATTCTTAACAATAAAGAATCCCGTACGGAAAGGTGTGTGGATTCGAAGTAGAAGTAAGGCGGGGGTGCGGAAACGTATTCCCGTCGAAATATTCATTACGGCCTAGATAAAGGTTTAAAAAAATCCTAA
>JAISMD010000077.1 GCA_031276935.1 Puniceicoccales bacterium | reverse complement strand
TACCTACCGCAACAATGGGGGTTGGATGCACGGAGAAATGGATGTTTGGAATGATTGCAATACGGACCACAAGGTTCAGGCACAGTCACGCACTTCGGCCTATCGTGTTTACGAGAATATGCTGGTACCCAATGGGGGATTCTGTAATTTTATTTACCGGAATGTTGCCCAAAGGGTTATACGTTCCATGAAAATCTATGTGGCCGATGGTACGCTAACTTCCGGGAGGTTTACGTTCTATGGAATTCATTGAGATGACGGAACTCCTAAAGCAATTGGAACAGCTTGTCGTCGAGATTCAGTCCCGGATCGATGAACTGGATAAATCGCTCCACGGAGAATTGGAAACCCTACAGCTCCAAATTAGCAATCTACGGAGTTAGGAAGACATTCCCTTTGATTTTACGGAGCAAAAAAATAGCAGAAAATTCAAAGGAAAACGGATAGACAATGAGGTCAAAGGCGGAATGGATATGGGATTTTTACTAAAAAGAAACTTACAATGGAAAACATATGGTTTGGAAACTAACATACGAAGGAGAAGAAAAAACACTCGCCGAATGGGGAATTAGCGGTGTGGTCCGGAAATTGAAGAATCAGTCGGTGGATTCCGTAACTTTTAAGGTTGCGGGGAACGCCATCGATGGGGTCCCGCCTTTCGAACCCCGAAAGGAAATACAAATTTTTCACCATAATCAGCGATGGTTTAGAGGTCTCGTCACAAAAACACCGGTTTACGCCAGTGCCGGAGAGGAATTTCAATGCTATACCCTATCCGGTCCCTGGTGGTATTTGGACAACATCATCTACCAGCAACTGTGGAAGGAACCCTCGGATTCCAATGACGATAACAGCACATTGAACGATGTTCACAGGAGCCATCTTATTCTTGGACAGGATGTGGACGGGAATGCCATTTCCATCGGAGAACAGTTGGAAGACATAATCGCCTACGTCAATTTGGCGGTGGGGTACGACGTCATTGCCCTGGGGGAGGATATGGATTTACCCGTTCAGATCCCATTCGACGAATGTAAGGATCTATCTTGCAGCGAAGCCATTCACCGCCTATTGCGTTGGATTCCCGACAGTATGGTCTATTTCGACTATGGTCCGATCGTCCCCGTCCTGCACGTTACCCGCCGCGAACAGCTGGATGCAACCGAGTTTTCCATAGGGGAACTCAGTGAATTTAGTCTATTGCCACGCCACGATTTACAGTTGCAGGCCGTCGTTTTAAAGTTCGAGAAAACCCACAAAAGCAGTGGTAGAACCTGGAAGACCGTGGAGGTCCAATGTGCTCCGGCGAATGCAACCGGTTCGGAAACGCAGGCTCTGGTCATGACCATCGAACTAGAAGGTGCACAGTCCACCTACATTAAACAGGATATCGAAACGGCGATGATTCAGATCAGTAGTGCCAATTGGTGGCGTAATCACTTACCGGGACTGCAAAACATTTCCAATTTGGTGATAGAGGAACCGGAACGGAATGGTACCCTGGCCAACGAACTCATTTCCGGAAGCGTGGCGGATTGGATGGATTGTACGGTGGAACAGGATGTCGTGAGGGCAAAGATTTCCTACGAGACGGAGGATGAGATTGTCTATGGCCGTGCAGTCGCCGTAAAAATTAACAGTACCAATGCGCAATCCAAAACCTACCGCAATCTCGTATCCTACGTGGGCGAAGAAAATGTACCTCCGAATTTGGCGGAACACATTTACCAAGGAGTTTCGGTTTTGCAGTACGAGGGGAGTATCAAAGTGATACAACGGGAAATTGAAGATACGTTTTTGGGAAAGGTGATTAATCTGACGGGGGGACGTTTGGAGTGGGAAACGATGAATGCGGTCGTACAGAGTGTGGAAGAGAATTTGGATCGCGGGGAAACCCATATCATTCTCGGTCCGGCGAAACACCTTGGTCCGGACGATCTGTCGGAATTGACCAAATCCAACCGCAATCGCTTTTCTTCACGCAATTTCCATAGCCGTAGCAGTGGGGAAGCCAGAGGGAGTTCCTACGTTGAGCAGGGAAAATACGGGCGCGTCGAAAATGCTTCCTACGGTCCCGGGAAGATGAGTAAGTTATCCTTTCAAGATCAAAGCAATGCCAATCGGAAGATTTTCATCGATGTGAGCGAATTGGATGTGGATGCGACCGTACGCCTCCGCCTAGAGGATGTCAGTGATTCCGGTGTATTGAAAAAACGGTACACGCTTTCCAGTGGACCCTTTGTCCCTGCGACACCGAATTAAACAGGAAAAAAAATATGTCTACCTACACACCTTTTCTCTGTCGTGTGACACCCTACGGGACACCATTTTTCGTACCCTTGGAATCTTCATCGGATAATTTTGTGATCAGCGATTTATCCGCGGAGGAACTTTGCCGCATCTATTGGTTACTGGAATCGGTGACGATCCACTACAAACTGATCTTTAGTGGTTCGCTGGAAGTTATGGGAAATCTTCCCCTCGGAGGGATGTACGGTACGGTACCGCGGATGCGTTTACGCAATGTTCCGAGTTTTCAGGGTGCGATTTTCCATTCTGCGAGCGGCATACAGTCGGAGAGCAATGTCGATCTTTCCACCATCTATCACCAAAGCAATGGTTTATATGCGGTGAATTTTGATTGTGTACTTTACGCCAAGGTCGAAACCCTGGAGGGCAGTAATTTTCTCGTTTCTTTTTACCGCAGCGTGGGAAATAGTGGTCAACGCAATGGTTGCAAAACCCAGACCGTCGATTTTCTCGGGAGAGACGTCACCGTTTACCTCAACTATAACGATCAAATTTGGAATGAAAACGAAATCGAACTCAACGAATTTTCCCTAGGGACGACGTTTTATAGCAATAATTAAACGAAATCTCGCAGAAAAAAAGAGTTCCAAGGGGAAAATATTTTGGGAATTACGGGATTCCATTAGGCATCGACTTCGAGGAGAAGCGTGGGGTGATCCGGGACACTAATGTCGGCGTAAATCGGGAGTTGGTCCACGTTACGCATGATTCTATCCCTTACGTGGGAACGTTTTTTAGTTTCCCGATGAAGGCCATGGGCGTTGTCCAGGTAAGTGTTTTTCCCATCTTTATTGATAATAATGATCGGTTGACTAACTCCGTCCACGGAGAAGCGAATGGCACAATAATCCGGGACGCGAGCCAATTTATAGCGCTTACGAACGTCGCCGGGAAGGAAAAAGAGGACCGCTTGTTCTTCCCCCGCGGGTAACATGGCACAGGTGCAGGAAGTCTTGAAGAGAAGCATTTTCCCGTCCGGAGAACAACCGTCGAAGCCGATGTAGAGCTTAATTTCACAATTTTCAGCCCATTTTATATTTTTGTTATAACCATTGGCCTGTAGAAGTATTTTGATCTGTCCCCATTTTTTCATCGAAACCAATAGGCGACTCGTATCAAATTTCACCTGGTTACATTCGATTTGGACCTCCGAACGAAATTTTTCACTATTGGGGGAATCGCTCCTAATTTTTGTGTGGAGCAGTTCATCCATCAGCTGTTGCTTGGCGGGCTTGAAGGTTGATTCCAGTTCATTGGACATTTCCTGATCGGCGATTTTTTCATCCGGCGAAAGGGGAACATCGCTTTGTCCTGCCGAAATAAGACCGGCGAATAGTAAACTTCCTAGACCCAAAATGGTCCCTAATAAAATTTTTCGAGAATGCTTCATTGCGTCAAAAATATATGAAATTATATCTTTACAACAAGCAAAAAAAATATAATTTATGGCCATGGCAGAAATAATGAGTAATAGCAGTAGTGCGAATGGGACTTCCTCCGTGGATGTCCGGGCGCAGGAGGTCAAGGGCATTGGTTTACCACCGTTGAAGCGGGAGATGGAAAAAAGTCCCTTGGAATCAACTCGAGAGAAACGCGACCTCTTTAATGTCAACGATTTATCCCAATCCGTGACCATCGATGCCAATGCCGCCGCAAAGCGATTGACCAATCTGAGTGGATTACCGGAATAATTTATTTGTCCGTCAAATTTGATGGATTCAACCCCGTTCCCAAAACACATGCTGAAAAACAGAAATTTGGGCATTGGGGAGAGAATTTCCCTATTTTTTTAAGATTTTGCCGAAGTAAATTGAAAAATTCCCTAGGGGAGAGGACAAAATTGCAGGATGCTATTGCCATTTTTTTCCGATTTCTAGCATGGGAGAGATCTCCTTTCCTATGGAAAACATCGTTCAAAATTCCCGTCTTTCCGTAACCTTTGACCTGGGTACGCTCCACGTTGAATGTAAGGGTGAATGGCCCACTTCCGGTTCTATTCCGGAATTTGATCCATTCGCTTTCAATGGAAAAATCAAGCGTATTACTTTGGATGCCACCCATCTCCTAAAAATTACTTCTCCTTTCCTCATTTTTCTCCATAATCTTCGCCATTGGGCTGAAAAAAATCGTTTCCCTTTGGTACTTCAGAATGTTCCCGAGGGCGTGGAAAGAATATTTCGCCTATCCCAGACTCCGGAACCACGTCCGCCCAGGGTAACATCCCAACGTAATTGGATTTACCGCATAGGGGAGAGGGCGATGGAATCCCATGCCCATCTATTGGATGGCCTGGCATTTTTACGTTCCACCGCCATGGCTTTGGGACGTTTAATGAAGCAGTGGCCGAGGGATTTTCGGACCAATCTCCTCCCTTTTCTTTATCAGACCGGCATGGAAGCTTTCCCAATCGTTGCGTTGATTAGCATTCTTGTTGGTCTCATCATGGCCTTTGTGAGTGTGATTCAACTGGAACGTTTGGGGGCGAGTATTTACGTCGCGGATTTAGTCGGACTGGTGATGACCCGGGAAATGGGTTGTTTGATGACGGCAGTTATCATGGCTGGACGGACGGGAGCTGCCTTTGCGGCATCCATCGGGAGCATGCAGGCCAATGAGGAACTCGATGCCCTCCGAACCTTTGCCATCGATCAAATCGATTATCTCGTGCTACCACGCGTCGTTGCTTTGGCGCTGATGATGCCTTTGCTCTGTGTTTTTTCGGATTTACTGGGCATAGCAGGGGGAATGTTTTCCGCCCTACCGCTGATGGATTGCAGCATGACCCAATACATCCACGAAACAAAACAGGCGGTTGAAATATCGGATGTGGTCATAGGATTGGTTAAAAGTTTCTGCTTTGGTATCATTGTAGCCACCATTGGTTGTTTCAAAGGGATTTGCTGTGGACGTAATGCGGCGGCGGTGGGGGATGCGACCACCTCGGCCGTGGTTCAGGGGATTACTTGGATTATCATTGCGGATGCCATTTTTGCACTCATCTGTACCGCATTGGGAATCTAATGCCTTGATCCGAATTTAGCCTAGGGATTGGAGTCGTTTATCGCCCAGGCGGTAATTCCATTGCATTTTCTTTGCGAATGCGGGATTATGGGTTACGAGGAGCAATGAGGATCGATTTTCCCTACAAAGTTCCAGGAGGAGTTCGATTACCATCCCAGCGTTCCTTTCATCCAGATTCCCCGTTGGTTCGTCGGCGATAACGAGTTCCGGGTTCAAAATTAGGGCCCGGGCAATGGCGACGCGCTGGCATTCCCCTCCGGAAAGTAGGTTAGGGATTCGATCGCTTAGATTAGGAATTCCCAATCGGAGGAGTAGGAATTGGGCTCGTTCCCTATGGAAGGCCAGATTTCTTTTCGCGATGCGGACGGGAAGGAGAATGTTTTCCATAACCGTCAGCTCCGGGATTAGGTGAAAACCTTGGAAAATAAATCCCAAAAAATTTTGCCGCAGGCTAGCGAGTTGATCCATGGAGCGTTTGGAAACATCGCTTCCCTTCCAAAGGAGGGAACCGGTAGTCGCTCGATCCAAACCACCGATGATGTGGAGCAAAGTGGATTTCCCCGAACCGGATTCGCCACTGATACTGAGTGTTTGTTGGGGGAAAATGCCTAGGGAAATGTCCTCCAAAACGGATATACTTCGACCATCGGGTAGGGGAAATTGCTTGGAAATATGTTCCAAAGAAATGATGGGAATGGTGGTGGACATTTCTCTCCTTGAATTCGACCGATGGCTGCTTGACCAGGACTCGAACCTAGACAAACTGAACCAAAATCAGTTGTGCTACCATTACACCATCAAGCAAATCCGCAGCAAATAGAAGGAGAAAATGGAGAAATGCAAGATCAAATCGCAGCGATGAAACCGGAACCGGATGGGTTTCGGAATCGTTTTATCCCTCGAGAAAACCAACTTTTCGGTACGCCGTCGAAAGCAATTTGTGGGCGATGGGTTGTACCGTTTCCGCACCCTTTCTAACTACGGATAGGAGATAGGTTTTGTCGTCCTTGATCGCCCGATATTTCTCCCGGACCGGTTCCAGTAGGGCAATGAGCATGTCGGCGAGTTCCCTTTTAAAGGGAGCATAACCTTGGTAATGGGCAAATTTTTCTTCGCCCTCGGCTAAACCTATACCCGCCGCCGCACAATAGATGTGCAGTAGATTTCTAATCCCCGGCCGTTCCGGATCATCGGCGATTTTATCGCCCGAATCGGTGACCGCGGAGGCAATTTTTTTCTGGATAATTTTAGGTTCGTCGAGGATGTAGATGGTAGCATTGGCATCGGGGTCGGATTTGGACATTTTATGTTCCGGAGATTTGAGCGACATGATTCGTGCACCCGTCTCCTCGATGAGCGGGGCGGGAACGGTGAAGGTTTCGGAATAGGTGGCGTTAAATTTTTCGGCGAGATCGCGGGCAAGTTCCACATGCTGCCTCTGGTCTTCACCGGTGGGTACGTAATCGGCGTTGTAGAGGAGAATATCCGCCGCCATGAGAACGGGATAGTAGAGCAATCCGGAATATATATTTTCCTTTTTAGCGGACTTTTCTTTGAATTGGTGCATGCGGTAGAGTTGGCCGATGGGGGTAATACAACCGAGGATCCAAGCGAGTTCCGTATGTCCGGTGATATGGGATTGGACAAAGATGGTACAGCGTTCCGGATCGAGGCCGCAGGCGATGTACTGGGCAATGGCATTCAGGGTCGCGCGCCGCAGATCCGCTGGTACTTGTGGGACCGTAATGGCATGCTGATTGGGGATGAAGAAGTAGCAGTTGTAGCGATCCAGCATTTTTCTCCAATTATTGGCGGCACCTAAAAAATTACCCAACTGCAATATGCCGGTGGGTTGCATCCCCGTCAGAACCACTTTTTTTGTGCCAATTTCCATTGGAAAATCTATGAAAAATTTTATAACAAATGAGGCAAATCTTTTTTTCCAAAAAAGCTTCCGGGAAAGAACAAAGTTATAAGTCAAGTTAAAAAACTCAACGGTCAACTTTTTTGCCCGAGTTTTCCCAAAAGGAAGGGGAATCTGTTGTTTGGGTGGTAATTTTTGGGCAAAAAATTTGCACGCTTTAGGAATAGTTGGAGGATGGAAGTATCATGAGTTACACGGCGACGAGGGAACAAAGAATGCAGAAACATAAACAACGATCACGGTCGGCGATGCATACGGTGTACGTCAACCGCCAGTACCGTTATTGGAGAAGGCGCATCCTCTATTCCCTAATGCTGGGTTACGCAACTTTTTACATTGTACGGCAGCATTTTACCGTAGCGATGCCGGAAATGGCCAAGGAATTTGGATATACAAAATCGGAATTAGGTTGGGTTTTTACGTTATTTTCACTGGTTTACGGTATTGGAAAATTCATTAGCGGAGCCATCTGTGATCGTTCCAATGCGCGCCACTTCATGTCCATCGGACTCATCGGGGCTACCCTTTGTACCCTTTTAGGAGGCATTGCCCCCTCCATTTGGATTATTTCCATACTTTATGTTCTGAGCGGTGCTTTCCAATCCATGGGATGGCCTCCCGTTTCCCGTTTGATGACCCACTGGTATTCTCCGAAGGAATTGGGTACCCATTGGGGAATTGTCAATGCTTCCCACCAATTGGGTAGTGTGGCTATTTTATTAGGGGGGTCCTGGTTACTGAAATATTTTGGTTGGCGTGCGGTGTTCATTGTACCGGCTCTGATTTCTTTAATGATCGTGGGAATCCTATTCGAACGCCTCCGGGATACGCCGGAATCCCTAGGTCTACCCTCCATCGAGGAGAAGGAAGGACTGGTTCGGGAAGTCGTTCGCAGGGAAAAGGAGGTCACTTATAGGGAAATTTTCATGAAACATATTTTGCCCAATAAAGCACTTTGGTCCGTATGCATGGCGAATTTCTTTGTCTACATCATTCGCATGGGATTTTTCAACTGGGCACCCACATTTTTACAGGAAGCGAAGGGGGCTTCCATCAT
>JAISMD010000011.1 GCA_031276935.1 Puniceicoccales bacterium | reverse complement strand
CTAACTAAGCACAATACCGTTGAAGAACGATTACAAATTTCGCGGAAAATATGTTGCATCGCCGGAGCATTACTGTGTGTATTCGCCTTTTTAGGGAAGATCATCCTTCAGGATATTTTTCACATTTCCACCGAAGCTTTTCAAATTGGTGGGGGTCTTTACCTACTTACGGTTGGCCTAGGCATGGCATTTTCGGCAAAGGAATCCGGCAGTGGCAAAAATCAGGGAAATTCCGCTGCGGAAGAAATGAATATTTCCAGCCTAATCGTTACTCCCCTCGCCACACCCCTATTTATCGGACCGGCAACCATCACTAAAACCATTGAAAAACTTATGGGTCTCCCCCCATCCCTCGCCTATAACCTCACATTTTACGCAGCTCTCGTTGTTACATTCCTTTTGGCCTATTTCACATTCATTTTGGGATGTAAATTTTCCAGCTACCTTACTCCTTCTCTTCTGAAAATTGTCGAAAAACTTGTCGGGGTTTTCTTAATTTGTATCGCTTTAAGTTCTATTTTGAGCGGAATAACAAAATTTTTATGCCATTCTTAAAAAATTAAAAATAAAAATTGACTATTTTTTTATTTTCACCACACTATCCCCTGGCTAACTTGTGTTAGTTGTGGGGAGACAAGGAATGTGGTGGTTTAATTGTTTTTTATTTCTACTTTCGGTAGGTTACATTTTTTCTAGTAATTTTTTAGGTTTGCGCTCTGAAGCCGCCAGCTTGGATGTCGCCAAACTAACTTCTTTCCACGAAGACGAACCGCCGTCCCAAGAAAGAGCTTTTGTAAATTCGCCATCGCCGTCACTCTTTGAATTGGAAAACGAATCGCAAAATATCAATGAAAACTCCACAGAGAAAATGGACCCACCGGTTACCATTCCACAAAAAAGAATCAGTTACCTCCTTCTGAAAGCACGCTCCTTACTTCTGGTTAACGATCTCGAAGAAGCACATAGGATCGTCCAACTTATTCTCAAGAGCGATCCAACCAATGAACAGGCTATCGCCATCGAAAAACATATCCGGGAAGCAAATCTGGAAATCAATGCCAATTTCCTCAATAATAAAGGGAAAACCCGAGGATTGTTACTCAAAAATATCCACGATACTTGGAAAATGCCTCAAATCATTGTTGAAGAAATTTCTTCTCCCGAGGAAGAAGAATGGGGCCATATTTTCCAACGGCTCAATCGCATCACAATTCCCAGAATTTCATTTAACAAAACACCTCTATCACAGACCATCAATACAATTGTAACCTTAGCGGAGGAATACGACCAGGAACAAGATCCTCAAAGTAAAGGCATCAATATGGTTGTCATGGTAACACCGGGCGAAATTGAACCAACCGTCACCCTTAATCTAAAAAACATGGCCCTGGATAAAATTTTAAGTTTCATTGCTAAAGCAAGTGCCTATCAATTCGATATCGAAGAAGAAGTGATTGTTTTCCGGAAAACGGAAAGCAGTGCTTCGGAGAATTTAGAAACAAAATTTTTTAAAATTTCCCGTTCCGCCATCGTGCGCATGACAGGTATCCAAAACACAACAACCGGTGAAAGTGAAAAGAAGGAAAGCTCGAACGCCCTCGTTGAAGAAGAACGGCTCATCAAAGAATTCCTCCAAAAAGCCGGTGTAAATTTTGCCGTTAGTGGCAGTAATTTGGCCTACGATGGATCCCAACTCATCGTTACCCAAACCCTTCGTAATATGAAACGGGTCAAGGGTATTTTAGCGAAATATGAACAGGTAAAACAGGTGGAAATTGAAACCAAATTTATCGAAATTCAACAGGGAAAACTCGACGAATTGCAGTTCAAATGGAATATGGACTTTAATTGGGGGAAAACTCCAGAGAAGAAAAGAAATCTCAGTTTAATTTCTAACAAGGATGGAATTTCTAACCTGCGAACGCTTTCCAATGCTTTCACGATTCAAAATGCATCCGGAGGAGGTGGCTCAATCGTACTCAGTAGTAATGAAGGAAATGGGAATACCACCATGGACATTCCCAATTCCGCTCCCAGTTCTCCCGGTGGCATTAGTTTAGGTTCTTCCGCCGTGGATCCTCTCAGTTTCACAGGTGTTATCAATGACAGAATCAGCCTCGGGTTAGCCCTACGTGCCCTCGAACAACAATCCAATTCCGACTTGATGAGCGCACCTAAGTTGACCGTGCTTTCCGGGAAAACGGCAAAAATTGTTGTCGCACAGGAATTTATTTATCCAAAAACATACGGCGAAATTTCTTCGGGAGTCGGTACTGGAGATGCCGGTTCCGCCGCCGTAACGATTACCGCCGGTACTCCAAGTGATTTTGAAACCCGAAACGTCGGCGTCGAAATGAACGTTACTCCCACCATCGAGGAAAATAATTGTATCAGTTTGCAGCTCACTCCCAAGGTAACGGAATTCGAAGGATTTATCGAGTACGGTGGACGTAGCGTTGCCATTCAGGGAAATACGACGGTACAATTACCTCCGGGATTTTTCCAACCCATATTTTCTCGCCGTGAAATTCAGACCGAAGTCACAATCTACGACGGTGCAACGGTTGTCATGGGCGGCTTAACACGCGAAGAAATCAAGGAAGTTAACGACAAAATTCCCCTCCTCGGTGACATCCCCCTAATCGGTAAACTCTTCCGTTCAAAGGGAGAAACAAGTCACAAGAAAAATCTCCTGATTTTCGTCACGGCAAATATTCTCTCCCCCGGCGGTACCCCGATCCGTATGCAAAAAAATGAGCAAAATAGAGAACCGGTTTACCGCGTAAATCAGGAAGATTTCTAATTAAATTTTCCCCAAAGCCGATTCATTTCGGCTCCTAGGATGTGAGGGCTTCGTCGAAGTCCTTTTCCTCCCAAATGGTTATATTTCTTCGCCGAGCTTCCTGTAATTTTTGTCCCCCATCGGTCCCGGCGATGAGAATATCCACCTTCCCCGTAATACCATTGGCCACGGAACCTCCATTTTGTTCGATCAATGCTTTCCCCTGCTCGCGGGTATATTTCTCCAATTTCCCTGTTAAAACAAACAATTTCCCGGCAATCTTCTGATTCATTGCCCTCGTCATAGCCGAAAATTCCAATCCTTTGGCTAAAAATCTACGGATCAATGCTCTATTTTCCTCCCTTCCGAAGAAATCGATAATGCTTTTAGCCGCCTTTATTCCGATTCCACGTATACCGGTTAAATCATCGTCCGTGGCATCCAT
Organism: Puniceicoccales bacterium; assembly: GCA_031276935.1. Classification (GTDB taxonomy): domain Bacteria; phylum Verrucomicrobiota; class Verrucomicrobiia; order Opitutales; family LL51; genus LL51. Next base: position 108 of record JAISMD010000011.1, on the reverse strand, counting down.
CAGCGCACCCAGGGAAGAGAAATGGGTGGCGAGATCCTTCGCCGTCTTTTCTCCGATAAGCGGAATCCCTAAACCATTGATAAAACGCCACAGTTCCGTTTTTTTACT
>JAISMD010000064.1 GCA_031276935.1 Puniceicoccales bacterium | reverse complement strand
TCTCACCTTTTGCAGTTCTGTCTGTAGATCGTCAATCGTTAAATTGTCACTTTTAAACCTTTTCAGTTCTTCCCGTATTTCTTCATCTTTAGTTAAAGAAGCGAGATCGAGACCTGTTTTAGAAACATATTGTATTCTCTTTGCATATAGCAACAATTGTTTTCTGTCCATCTCCTCCAGAGTTTTTGGCAGCTCCAACTTGACCGGTTCCACTGGCTTCAACTTGTCCTTGCGTTCATTTAGTACCTCTGGAGTAATTCCGCCACCTGCCGCTGGCGTTTTACCTGGCGTTTTTCCTGGCGTTTTTCCTGTCGCTGGCGGCGGCGGCGGAGGAGGAGGCGGCGGAGGAGGAGGAGGCGGCGGCGGCGGAGGAGTTCCATCTTTCGCTTTCGAATCATCTGGCGCTGGCGGATTTCCTCCTGCCTGCGGCGGCGGAGGAGGAGGCGGCGGCGGCGGAGGAGGCGGCGGCGGATTTCCACCTTCCGCTGTCGGATTTCCTCCTACCTGCGGCGCTATCGGATCTGGCGTTCCTGGTGTTGCCCAACCTCGAGGCAGTTGCGTTGGCGGCGACGGCGCTGGCGGCGGCGGAGGAGGCAGAGTTCCACCTGCCGCTGGCGGATTTCCACCTTCCGGAACTATCTTTACTGCCGCTGGCGGAACTCCATCTGGCGTTGTCGTTCCTGTCGCTGTCGTTGTCGCTGGCGTTCCTGTCGCTGTCGGATTTCCACCTCCCGCTGGCGGATTTTCACCTGGCGCTGGCGGCGTTATTGCTTTTTCGGGGTTCGAGCTCAATGGTTTATTTTTTTTCCATGCTTCTGTTGCGCCAGAATCCTGATTCATTTGAGAGGCCCCATAGTCCTCAATGCGTGCTTTCAAAGTTTGTTGTAGTGCTTGTTGTTTCCCAGGAAGACAGGTGAGCTGCGGAATCGGAATGTTTTTGAGTGCCTCCGCATTTTCATGTCTGATCCTTGCGAGGAATAATGCCGTCAAATCTAAACCATCGTTGGGATCACCCTGCGTTTTTTGGGAGAGGTCTTCCTTTAGGTATTTATTGACAGTTTTCCGTATTTCTTTAAGCTGAATATTCTTTTTGGCTCCGTTGAAAATCGTCTCCAAGTGATACAACGCTTGGGCGACTCGTGCTTTCTGGTTCGAATCTAGATTGGAAAGCTCGGGGTAAATTTTGGATAGATTTCTTGAGTCGGGAGGTGTTCCTCCGGCGGCTTGAACGTTCATAGCTTTGCTTGTGGCGGAGGCGACAATTGCCCTTTCCAAAACCATTCTAAGACCATCGGGATTCGCTAAGAGCTCAGTTCTCTTGTCATTAGGCATGGATTGAAGTGTCGCAAGGGCAAATTTTTTGGCACGTTTCGTATTTTTGGGCGCCATGTCTCTAATCAACTTAGACAAAGTAGGAGCCTTAGAAAGTGCTTTATCAATCTCACTCTCTAGATCTGCGTTTTTAGAAGATCCAAGCACTATTGTTCCAATATTTATTATTTTCCCTTCCCAGGGGTCACTTTTTTGAGCACCTTGGGTGGGATCGACGCTTTGAACGTTTTGGGCAGGGGCGACGTTTTGGGCTGCCGAAATTTCCGGGGCATGTTTTACTCCCCTTCTGCCTCTTGAATGTCTGTGTTTAGCCTTTTCTAATTTCGCTTGGGCTTTAGCCAATTTTGCTTGGGCCTTCATTTTTTCTGTTTCGGGATCGGGTTGTTGTCCAACTGTGATGTTTAAATTTCCCTGAACATTATTTCCGGCAAGATTAACACTGTAATCTCCTCCTTTTGCTTTTGATATTATGTTTTGTGCTCCCGATGGGGTTTTTCCGAGGTGTATGTCGGATTGGGTTTCTTGTGTCAAACGTTGATGAATTTCTCGAGAATCTGTTCCGACGCCAACATATTCGTGATTTGACGATAAAACACGTTCTAAATTAGTTTCATCAGGATTTACTCCCACAGAAAGTACCTTGTTTTCTACATTTCCCCCCTCTAATTCTTCGTTAGCTTCTTTTTCTTTTACTTCTTCTACTTGTGGTTCTTCTTCTTTTTCTTCTACTTTTACTTCTTCTTTCGGTGTCTCTTCGCTTTTTACCTCTTCTTCTCCTTTTCTTACTCCTTTCGGTGTCTTTGAGGCTGCGGCTGCGGTTGAAGTTGTAGGGAAGGGGATTCCCCGAAGTTCTATCCCCTTGGCTGTATTAGCAGCAGGTAATAATGCTTCGTAGCACGCATAAATTGTGTCTTGATGCGTCAAAGTTGGATCGCCGACTATGGCCTTAGAGGAGGCAGCATTTTTAGAATGCCCCATTACATTTTCGATAAAATTGTCAATTTTGTTGTTCTGTATTAGATATGTACGTACATTGGGAGGGCATTTCATGTAAGCAACCATGACCCGGGATAATTCTTGGTTATTGGTGGTCGTTAAACGATTTAGCATTGTCGCAGAGATACTTTGCATTGCATCTAACAATGGGCTTACCTGCAAAGGTTTAAGTTCCGCCTTTACAACATTGGGCTCTTTTCCCATTTCAAGCTTAATTATACTCTCCCCAGCGGTCAACGTATATTTCTGTGTTATGTGCTTAAGTAAATCAGTAATGCTTTTAATTTCCCCTGCGTCTGCATCCCCTGCGGTAAGTAAAATATTACATATGCTTTTCCAACCCTGATCTGAATTTATACCACTCATCCTAGATAATAGGATAATATAAGTGTAAATAAAATCAAACAAAATTTTTTAAAAAATTTCCCGCTAGTCCCACGCTGACACAAAGAATATCCTTCCCTAGGGTTTCTTCTGTTGGAATTCCCATGGCCATCATTGATAATTTCTGTTAAAAAAGAAATTTTGTTGGAACAAAAGCCTTTGGAAAATTAGGTTTGGAAAGACTAGGTAATCTACGGCACACCCGATTCCTGACGACCGTTGTTCCCTTCCGGGCCTGGCGGAGTTAGTCGGCTCAAGGTTGCATAGTACCCAGTCCAACTCCACTGGAGAAAATTTTTCCCCGCTGTCAATTAAAATTTCCCGCTGCGAATCGTCGGGAATTCTAAAAATCTATTTTGAAATTTTTCTTCAAAATTGAAAATTTTTTCAAAAATCCGTTGGATTATCGGGAATCCTAGTGGAACCTTTTGGGCGTAAAATGTTTACTGAGTTCGTTGAGAATGAAATAAATTTCTCCGCTGGTCACTCGTAAAGACTTCCCTTTTATCATCAAAAAACAGTCAAATCCGTTTCCCGCGTCGATAACGCGAATGTTCCCAAAATCCCCTTTATTTAAGCGGAGATTTTTTATTACATCCATTTCTAAATCCCTCGATTGCTCCGTTAAAATCTCGATGATTTCCCGTTCTTTCGTCGAATCGTTGAAATAAAATTTCCCCCCGTTGATCAGAACACCGGTATTCTTTTCCGTGCGGTATTGAATTCCCTTCACGGGACAGGAAGGACGAAAAATCGATAGGCCCCGGTAGAGGCATTTTATGTCCTCCGAAGGAACGGATGCCAATATTTTCAGTGGATGGAGATTCGTCAACACGGGTTGGGGTAGTTCCCAAGGGTCGTCGACCGCCTTGTCCGGAGAAAAAACCGGTATGGCCTGCACACCGCAATTCATTAATAACAAAAAACAAGTAAATAATTTTTTTCCCATAATCCTATCATCATAGGCAGAGGGTTTTCGCTACGGCAATCTTTTTTAAAAAAAACTCCTCTTCCCAGAAATTTTAAATCTAAAAAAGGATCGAGAATTTACCAGAAAAATTTTTTAATTTTTTTTGGAAATTAAAATTTAATGGGCCGCCTGGGCGATGAAATGTCGATTAAGCTCATTGAGAATGAGGTAAATTATACTGCTGGAGAGTTGTATGGACTTTCCTTTTATCATTAAGGAATGGCCAAATCCGTTTTCCGTGTCGAAAACACGAATGTTCTCAAAATCCTCTTCAGTTAAGCGGAGATTTTTTATTACATCAATGCTCAAATTCCTCGATTGTTCCGTTAGGATCTCGACAACTTCCCGTTCTTTCATTGAATCGTTGAAATAAAATTTTCTGCCGTTAAACCGAACACCGGTATTCTTTTCCGTTCGGTAATGCACTCCATTTACGGGGCGGGAGGGACGAAAAACCGATAGGCCATAGTAGATGCGTTCCATTTTTCCCGGAGGAATGGAGGCCAATATGGCTTGGGGAGATCGATCCGTCAGTTGAGTTTGGGGTATAGCCCCGAAAAAGGATATGGGTCTCTCCGAAGGACTAAGGGGCCGTATTTCATGGGTAATATTATCGGAAATAACACCCATGGCAGAGTTGGTACATAGGAATAACAAAGCTAAAGGAAGTCTCATGATCTTCCTATTCTTTATTAAAAATTTAACAACGCAAGTTTTATTTTTGCTTCGCAAAAAAATTCAAAAATTTTCCACTTGAGAGGCCATGCTTTAGGCTTTTAATTATTTTTTTTTCGCCTATTAATTTCCCTAAATATGATTGAAGTTTCCTATTCTCCCGCTGATTTGGAACGGAAGTGGTACGAAAAATGGTTGGAAAATGATTTATTTACCCGAAAAATTTCCAAGGAAAAAAGTTCCTATACAATTTTGATTCCACCGCCCAACGTCACCGGTATTCTCCACATGGGCCACATTCTGAACAACACACTGCAGGATGTATTGATTCGCCGTGCTAGGCAGAAGAATCGATCCACTTTTTGGATTCCGGGTACGGATCATGCGGGGATTTCGCTGCAAATTAAGGTGGAAAAGGAATTGGCAAAGGAGGGTAAGACACGCCGTGATATAGGTCGGGAAACGTTTTTGGAACGGGCGAAGAATTGGCGCGACCACAATGGAAATATCATTCTGGAGCAACTCAAAAAATTGGGTGTTTCCTGTGATTGGTCTGCCGTGAAACATACTTTGGATCCGGATTATTCCCGGGCCGTACTTTCTTTTTTCGTGGAATTATACCGGCAGGGTTATATTTACAAGGGTTTAAAGTTCATCAATTGGTGTCCCGTCAGTATGACCGCCCTCAGCGACGAGGAAGTTTTCATGCAGCAACAAAATTCCATTCTCTACTACGTCAAATACGAAATCGTGGAAAGACCCGGGGAATTTCTTGTCGTTGCCACCACCCGTCCCGAGACGATCATGGGAGATGTGGCCGTCGCCGTCCATCCCTCCGACGAACGCTACAGAAGTCTTATTGGTTTACATTGTTGGCGTCCCATTGTACGGGAATCCATTCCCATCGTCGCCGATGAAGTTATTTTGCGGGATTTTGGAACGGGGGTGCTGAAGGTCACTCCTGCCCACGACCCCATCGATTTCGAGATTGGTCAGCGCCACGGATTGGCGACGATTAGTGTCATCGACCGAGATGGCAGACTAAATGCTTCGGCGGGACCGGAATTTCAAGGCATGGACCGCATGGAGGCCCGTAGGGAAGTGGGGGAATATCTCCGGGCCAATGATCTCCTTTTACGGGAGGAGGCCTATGTCAACAACGTAGGCTTTTCGGAGCGTGCGGGGGTACCCATCGAACCCATGCTATCGGAGCAATGGTTTCTGAAATATCCCTGTGTGGAGGAGGCGAAAATGGCCATCCGAAAGGGGATGATTCATTTCCGTCCCGAGCGTTGGGAAAAAACTTACATGCACTGGTTGGACCACATCAAGGATTGGTGTATCAGTCGACAATTATGGTGGGGCCATCGCATTCCCGTATGGTACAGAAAGGGTGTGGATCGCAAGGATCCCCAGAATTGGCATGTTTCCGTAGAGGGTCCCGGGGATCCGGAAAATTGGGAGCAGGATGAGGACGTTCTGGACACTTGGTTTTCATCGGCGATCTGGCCGTTGGGCACACTGGGTTGGCCGGATCGGGAAGCAATGGAGCGAATGGGTTTTGATTATTTTTATCCGACGGCGGATTTAGTTACGGGACCGGACATTATTTTCTTTTGGGTGGCCCGGATGATTATGGCGGGCCTACATCTACTGGATGGCGGAGAAAATTCATCCCAAAATAGAAAAAATATTCCCCAAAACACAGGGTCCCAGGGTAAAACCACATTATCGGTGGAAGAAATTCAAAGGCGTATTCCCTTTAGGAACGTATATTTTACGGGGATCATTCGTGATCATTTAGGGCGGAAGATGTCGAAAAGTCTAGGGAATTCGCCGGATCCCCTAGAGCTCATTGGGAAATATGGAGCCGATGGGGTTCGCCTCGGATTACTATCCATGGCCCCCAATGGACAGGATATTTTATTTTCCGAGGATCGCCTTGCCCAGGGAAAGAGGTTATGTACGAAGCTATGGAATTCCTTTCGTTTCCGCCAGCGAAATGGTATGGAAGGGGATCACCATTCTTTGGAGGCCATCATTGGGCGCATAGGCGTAGGGGCTTTGGAGGTGGAAGACAGAGCGATTTTGGGGAAATTATTGATTACGGTGAAGGAATTCGAGAAGGCCATGGACGGGTACGAATTCAACCGGGCGGTTCAGATTTTATACGCATTTTTTTGGAACCACTACTGCGATTGGTACATCGAAATTTCGAAATCCCGCATCGACGCCACCGTCCTTGCCATCCATGACCTAATTTTACGCCAATTACTCCTTTTGTTCCATCCCTTTATACCCTTTGTCACGGAGGAATTATGGCAGGATCATGGTTTTGGGACGAAGTTTTTATGGGACGAACTTTTGGAAAGCGGCGATCAATTGGAGAAATATTTTGAGAAATTTAATCTTAAAGGCGTTGGGCGATTGATTGAAGAGATTGAGTTCGTGCAGGAGCTTATCGTTACGGCGCGGGGAATGAAGGCGCAATACGGTTTATCGTCGAACCGGGATGTACAATTTTACTTCAAGGCGGAGGCGGAAGGGGAAGCGATTATTCGCCGTCACATAAAGAGCATCAAGCATTTACTTGGGACGAAGCATTTCGAGCAGACCGATGGGACGCTACAGTTACCGGCGAATGTGATGGCTTTAGGGTCGCTTTACATTCATACGGCGAATCTAGACATAGAGGGGGAGCGGAAGCGTTTAAGGCAAGAGATTGAGCATTTAGAGCGGCTCATTGAGATCAACAGGAAGAAATTACACAATGAAAATTTTCTGGTACGGGCACCGGGGGAAGTGGTTGAGGGCGTACGGCGTTTATTATCGGAGAACATTGGGAAGAAGGAGAATTTGGAAGGCATTTTGATGAAGCTTTCCCTAATTGAATCGTGATGATTGGAAGGATTAATCGACTTCCGTAATGATTAGCATTTATTAATTTCCGTTACAATTGAGAATTATTAATTTCTAATCAAAAATTCATCAACTTTCGCCGGTGCCACTGTCGGAAATTATGACTTCAATGCCATCATCGCTTTCACAATACCCCCCATCTCCGCTACAGGAAAGAAGAACGTTATTCGGTACCGCTTGGCGAATGTTGTTCGTGTAACCCGATTTATCCCATTTCAAAAACTTAGCCGGTTTCGATCCGTCGAACCAAACGACATGCCCGTCGCAGTAAATCACATAGCCACCGCTGGAACCATAGAGCCCGGCTTTTTCGTCCCATTTTCCGTTTACTTTCAGGCCTCGGGTGAAGCCAAAGGGCGTCGTATCGAGCGGGACATTCGCCGGTAAAACTGAAATGAGGCAGTAGCTGAATAAAGCACCATAAGAACTACCAGGATCAATCATAAAATTCTGAATGCGCTCAAAGGTGTAGGGATCTGTGTAGGGCTCGATCGTACCGTTATTGCCCATGTAGCAAATTGCTTCCTTCTCAACTTTCGAAGCGTATTTATCCCCCGGGGAAATGTAAACATGGGGGTCATTCAAAATCATATCGGAAAGACTGTGCCTATCATATCCGGCCAAGAACCAGGCAAAATACTCTCCACAATAGACGTTTCCCCCACAATCCCAGCCGCGATTGACGACGGCTTCATACCAGGCCTCCCGGATTTTTTGCAGATGAGAGACATCCCGCAGTTTTTGCACACTACGTTTTATCGTGCCCATCCCCGGCAACAAAATCGCCAGTAGAATCGCGATAATCGCGAAGACGAAAATAACTTCAATTAACGTAAAAGCTTTTAGCTTTTGCGTTGCGTTGCGTTGCGTTGCGTTGCGTTGTACTTTTCCATAACATTTTCCTAATTCTCGCCAAAAAATACCCGATGTCAAGAAAATATTATAAATTTTTTTACGCAAAAACGAAATCACTTTTCACGATAATTGGAAATTATTAATTCCGAAAATCATCAATTTCTAATTAAAAATTTATTTAAAAATTCTTTATTTAAAAATTCATCAACTTCCGCCGGTGCCGGCGCACTGTAGAAGGACCAAAAATCCATCGCTTCTGTAGTTCGTATTTGTTCCCGGATTGCCACAGTTAATCCCACTGGAATTGGGAATAGCTTCCCGGATGTTGCTTGTGTAACCGGATTTATCCCATTTCAAAAATCTCGCCGGCTTTGATCCGTCAAACCAAACTACGTGCCCATCGCAGTAAACCACATAGCCGCCACTGGAACCGTAGAGTCCACCTTTTTCGTCCCACTTTCCGTCCTCACGCAAACCACGGGTAAAGGCAAAGGGCGTCGTTTCGAGCGGAACCTTGGCGGATAAATTACATACAATACAGTAGCTCAAGAAAGGATTATCGGAAACCATAAAGTTTGTAGTTCCGGTAAACGCATCTGTGTAGGTGAGTATCCGACCGTTTTGCATGTAGCAAAGTGCTTCTTGTTGAATTTTCGAAGCGTATTTATCGCCCGGGGAAATGTAAACATGGGGATCATTCAAAATGATATCGGAAAGACTGGTCCTATCTCGTCCTGCCAAGTATTCAGCAAACCCTGTTATATAGCTTTTAACAGCATTGTTTATCGTCCACCCGCGATTAATAACGGCTTCCCGCCAGGTTTCATTGATTTTCTTGAGATGGGAGACATCCCGCAGTTTTTGTGCGTACTGCTTTAGTTTACTCATCCCTGGAAGCAGGATCGCCAATAGAATCGCGATAATCGCGAAAACGAAAATGACTTCAATCAGTGTAAATGCTTTGCTTTTCGCTCCATACATTTCCAGACCCGGGAATATTCTCACCAAAAAACATTCGATGTCAAGAAAATATTATAAAAATTTTTACGCAAAAACGAAATTGATTAATTTTCGATTAAAAATTTTATTTAAAAATTATCAATTTCCGCCAGTGCCGCCGGTGCCGGCATGATAGATAATGAGTAGGGATCCATCCGTATCTTTGATGTTAGTGTTCATATTCCATCCAGAAGAAATGAATGTATTATTCGGAAGCGCATTTCGAATATCGGTCGAGTAACCGGTTTTATCCCATTTCAAAAATTTTGCTGGCTTTGATCCATCGAACCAAACAATGTGGCCATCACCATAGGCAACGTAGCCACCTTTATCACCATACAGCCCGTATTTGGAGTGCCATTTTCCGTTTGCTTTCAAACCACGCGTGAAAGCTATGGGCGTCGTGTCGAGCGGAACTGATGAAGATAGACCGGATATCAAGCAATAACTGAAAGAAACCGAATTTGTATCATTCGCTATCTCATTTCTAGAGGTTATGTAGGGCGACAAATAGGCAGCGGCATCACCGCCTGAGGGGGCACTAATAACTACAGCTGTTTTTTTTACTTTTGAAGCATATTTATCACCCGGGGCAACATAAACATAGGGATCATTAATAATACATCTTTCTCGACCTTTCCAACCGTTATTAGCGCTACCACCGGATAAGTGAGGAACAAATTCGTGACCACCGGGCAGACCAGCTCTCGGCCAGACCGGAATTCTCAAGTTAAGATCGATGGTATAAATCTTCCAACCTTCAGCGATTTTTTTAAGATGGGAAGCGTCTTGTACTCTTTGTGCGTTGCGTTTCAAAGCAATCATCCCCGGCAACAAAATCGCCAGTAGAATCGCGATAATCGCGAAGACGAAGATCACTTCAATCAGCGTAAAAGCTTTTAGCTTTTGCGTTGCGTTGCGTTGCGTTGCGTTGCGTTGCGTTGCGTTGCGTTGCGTTGCGTTGCGTTGCGT
>JAISMD010000019.1 GCA_031276935.1 Puniceicoccales bacterium | reverse complement strand
AAGTTAAATGGCGCTAAAATTACCGCAACGGACATACGGGCGGGCGCGGCAATGTATCTCGCCGCACTCATTGCCGAAGGCGAAACAACCATTTTACGGACGGATTACATTGACCGTGGCTATGAAAATTTCGAAGGAAAATTACGGGCACTGGGAGCCACCATTGAACCGGTTCTCCTGGAGAAACCATCCCTTACCCACGTCCACATGCAATAGAAATCGATGCACAAAAAACAGGAATCAATAATCCGGTAATAAGAGCTTGTACAACTTTCTTTAAAAAATATACCTCGAAGGCATATGTTAATGGAAAAAAAATTACTCAATCTTTTCCAGGCTCAAATCAAAAATGAACTGGAATCGGCTTACAAATATTTAGGCATGTCGGCATTTTTCGAAACGACTGCTTTCAAAGGTTTTGCAGAATGGATGCGTGCCCAAACCAAGGAGGAGATCGAACACAGCATAAAGCTTTTCGACTACATTAATGACCGTGGTCATCGGGTGGAATTGCTACCCATTGCGTCGATGCCGACCCAATATAATTCCCCATTGGAAGTCTTTCAAGCGGCTCTGGCCCACGAACAATTTGTTACCCGTCTCATCAATGAAATGTATGGTGTTGCCATCGAGGTCCGGGATTACGCTGCCCAAACTTTCCTCCAATGGTACATCGACGAACAGGTGGAGGAGGAAAAACAGGTGCAGGATATCCTCGATCGCATGGAAATCTCCGGCAACAGTATCTCCTCCCTCCTCGCCCTGGATCGCATGTTGAGCCAGAGAAAATAGTCCACAAATACTCTAAATCCTAGGAAATAGGGTATTTGTTTCCCATCGAAACGGGGGAATGTGGAAATTTACACAGGAAAATAGATTTTATTCCAAAAAAGATTTTCTTTTTCCAAAAAAATTTTACCATGTCCCCATGGTTGGGAGAAGCTTTTGCTTAAAGCGCCTAGTGGTTTTGGCGTTGGTGTTTGTTGCTGGCTGTCAAACGACACAAAGGAATCTTCCGAAATCCACATTCCAATTCTACTTGGAAAGCGAAAATACCACAAGAAATGGATTCTGGTCCGCTACGGCAACCCTACCGATTAGTAAATTGACATTCAACATCTGTCCCCATCCCGTATTATTTGCCGGAGATCTGGAATGTGCCCGCCTAGCGACATCCCATTTCGGAAAATGTATTTTTTTCCAATTATCCCAACGGGCAGCGGTCGAACTCTATAAAATCTCCGTCGAATGCGGGGGAAGGAGAATGATTTTTTCTTTTAACGATCAGGTTCTAGGTTTATCCTTACCCATTGAAAATGCCATTAGCAATGATACGCTCACGATTTTCCCCGAAGTGGAAGAAGAGGCGTTGGATTCGCTGATAGTCGAAATCAACGACTGTATCGCGAAATTAAAAAAGATGAAAAAGGATTAGGCAATGGCAATACTGCGTTCCTTATTCCGTAAGCGTTCGAAATTGGCAGACACCAATGCCTTCGAAATTCCCGCTGAAGTAACGGAAATGACAGAAAAAAAGGATGAGGCTACCGATACAACAACGGCGACGGCAGCGAAAAAAAATAATTCCACGGAAGACTTCCTCGATTACTGGATTCAAAAAGCCGTCGAAATGAGGGCATCGGACGTTCACTTCGAGCGCTACCGCACCTACGTCAAGGTCCGCTACCGCATCGACGGGAGACTCCAAACCATAAAAAAACTCCCCGTCCATTTACACAGCGGATTAGTAACCCGCGTCAAGATTCTTGCGAAATTGAAGATCGATGAAAAACGTGTCCCGCAAGATGGACGCTTTTCCCTCGTACATGGCGATAAAAAATTCGACGTACGCGTTTCGATTTTGCCGGGGTATTTAGGAGAATGCCTTGTCATGCGTCTCCTACAGAGCAACAGCGATCTATTTTCCCTGCAAAACCTAGGGGCACGGGATAAGGATGTGCAAAAACTGGAACATCTACTTTCCATCCAAAACGGTATCATCGTCGTAGCGGGACCAACGGGATCGGGAAAATCAACCACGCTCTATTCGATTGTTAAAAAGATATCCTCACCGGAATGTAAAGTGATCACGGTGGAAGATCCGGTCGAATACCAATTGGAAGGGATTAATCAGGTTTCGGTAAACGAGGCGATCGGAATGACTTTCGCAACGGCGTTACGCTCCATGTTACGGCAGGCTCCCAATATCATACTGGTGGGAGAAATTCGCGACAAAGAAACGGCTGAGATCGCGATTCGCGCAGCTTTGACGGGACATTTAGTTCTGAGTACGGTACACGCCAAAGATACGGTCAATGCCATTACGCGTCTACTCGATTTGGGCATACCCGCCTACCTCGTTGCGGCAACTCTACGGGGAGTTCTATCCCAGCGGCTCATTCGGAAATTATGTCCCAATTGTGCCCGGGAAGGGAAATTTGACCTGGCATCTTTAAAAGAAATTGCACCGGAGTACAAAGCTATGGGGAACGAACATATACGAGAACCCGTAGGTTGCGATCAATGTTTAAATACGGGCTACAAAGGTCGGCAAGCGGTTATGGAGATCTTACCGGTAAACGAAAAAATTCAGAGGATAATTAATCAAAGGTGTGACGAAGACAAGCTTCGCCAACAGGCACAGAGTGAAGGCATGGAAACCCTACGGCAGATTGCGTTGGAACACTACACCCACGGCGAGATTGGTTACGAAGCATTACTCACGCTATTTGCAGAGATGAGTTAGCATTCGAAAACCATACTTTAACCCGGCAAGGGCCATTCTGGCCGGCGGCACAAGAATTAGGAAAAACTAATACAAAAGAAGAAAGCCTGCACATATTATTTATAAATTTTCACATTTTATTTTTTAGCGAATTAAAAATTCAAATATAAGAAAACGATAAAAATACAAATAAAAATAAGTAGAAATCGGATTATTTTGAGTTGTAAAAATAAACAAGTGATTGTTTGTGTTAAAATTTCCACACAATTACAGAATTAGTTTTTTACAATACACATATAAGATTTTCTAATACTTTTTCTTTTCTTTAAAAAAAACTTGTTCTTCGCTCGAGACCATGTTACGACAACGGGTATATGTTGAATAAAAATATATTTATTAGTAGTATTATTCTATGGACTTGTTGTCCGGCTGAAATGACTATTCTGCTGGGAACATCGTTCATTGATGCCTCCCAAAAGTTGTTGATTCCAACATGGGAGCTACCTTCGTTAGCATGTAATCCAGGTGGTTGGAAAGAAGAAAGCGCCCACCACGCCAACCAACCAGAACAAGAAAAAGAAAGAATATGGACGCAACAGAAAGAATCTCTAGAGTTGAAGGATATAAGTGTAGAAGAAATCGATCGAGCATTTCCCTATTTAGGTTTTGGATTGGCGGCATCGGAACAGAAAAGAACTGAAGTCTTCAATATTTTGAACGCAAATCCCCTATTGCAACCCTTTCATGGCATATCCTGCAAAGAGATGAAAAAAACAACGTTTTTTGGAAAAACTTTCATTTTAAAACCCAAGAATAAAATGGGAAACCCCCAATACTCTGCCCCCGAAGCATGCGCCAAAAGGGAAGTTCTAGCTGGTAAAAAAATTCGCCAAGCATTTGTAAATGAAATCTCAGCCATAAAGTCGGACAATTCCGAAAAGAGTTATGAGGAAATTTTCAAAGAATTAAGTTATCTGCAATATCTTGTTGTTCCCGTTGATTGTGGGGAGTACATTGCAAGTTTGGAAGTCCCGAAAGCCCAAACCCTAGGGGAGGAAATTAAAAATATATCCACAAACACATCAATATCGTCATCGGCAAGTTCGAGTCCAACGAACCCAAACGAAGACAATGGTATACCGATGCCACCAAACCTTTTCTGTAAAAAAGTACACAGGCCAAAAGAAAGCCCCAAACAATTGAAAAAGAGAATTGGCATGGCTAGCAACCTCGTTAAAATCATTAATTTCCTGCACCGCCATGGGATTATTCACAATGATATACATTGGGGAAATTTTCTACTCAAAGAAAGTGATTGCTGCCAAGCTTATCTCATTGATTTTGATCAAACAGTCATATCCGCTGATACAGAAAAAATTTCAGGAGAAATTGAACGGATGCGAGAGCTATTAGTGGAATACCTATTCCTCTCAACCAAGTGTAAAGGGCATAATGAATCTTGGGAAGATATGATCCAAAAAATAAATTTCGAGACCGATTCCCTTCTCTATAAAGAACAACAATTGAAACAAATTAATGGCCTATTTTCCGATTTAAAAAATTAAAATTAATTAAAAAATTATTCGCAATGTAAAGCTGTGGCGGCATTAATCCGTGCCGCCTTTCGTCCGGGAATTATCCCGGATAACATGCAAATTAATAGTGAGAACATTGAAATTAATAGAAAGTCATTTCCCTGATATTCTACGGGAAGCTGCACAAACTGCGACAGATAGTTCTGCACTCCATCCCCCCGTAGCGACCAAGTAATAAATTGAACAATGGAATCGCGAAAATAAAGTACAATGAGACCACTTCCTATCCCTAAAAGTGTTCCACAAATGCCAATCAATAATCCCTGTATGCAAAAACATCGCGCTATGCCATAACGTCCACCGCCTATCGCAATCACTAAACCAATTTCCCGTTTTTTGCGTATCACATTGGTAATCAGGGTACTCGCAATGGAAAAAGACGCCACAAGCAGTATGAATAGTAAGACAAAAAACATCATCGTCTTCTCCCAACGCAGGGCAAACAGTAACGCCCCATTCCCATGGATCCAGTCGATCACTTCATATCCATCACCACAAAGATCCCTTATC
Source organism: Puniceicoccales bacterium (assembly GCA_031276935.1). Classification (GTDB taxonomy): domain Bacteria; phylum Verrucomicrobiota; class Verrucomicrobiia; order Opitutales; family LL51; genus LL51. The sequence goes on along the minus strand of JAISMD010000019.1, from coordinate 2,784 downwards.
CCTTTTACCGCCCTGTCCAAGAATTGCCCGTCCCAAGTTTTCACCGTAAATCCGTGAACGCCATTCTCCATTCCGTACAAATCTTGCATGAGCGATAGGGAACATAAAAATGTGTTTTGATCATAGTCATGCATCGGCATCGAAAAAAATCCAATGACATGGACTTCCCTGGGGAACATAATACTGTCCTTCCGCATCGCTTCCAAAGCCAATGGTGTGTAAATTTCAACGCTGTCCCCAATCTGTACACCTAAACGTGTCGCTAATCGTTCCCCGAGAATAATACCATTTTCGTCCAAATCTTCCAAAGAACAAAAACGTAACGCATTTCGGATATCCGTAACCGTCGCTTCTTTGCAAACATCAATGCCCTTCCCCACAGGAAAAGCCGGTGTATCGCCGTGAACCATCATCACCGTACCATAAACGTAGGGCGCCACAAATTGTACTCGCTCAACGGTACATAATTGCTCCTCCAAAAAGCGTGCATTCTCTATAATTTCCTTTCCTTCCACCCGAATTTCCCCATGCGCCCGCAACATATTTTTCCGAATATCGGCCTGAAACCCATTTATCACACTCTCAACTACGACCAAAACCGCAACGCCTAGGGTAACCCCTATGATCGACATGATCGTAAAAAACGTCCACCCCCGTTTGCTGGGGAAAAGACTCTTAAAAGCAAGATAGGTGGACCAATGCATCTAATAACCAAAAATCTTAATGCCAAATTCCTTGGCCCGCTTCAAAACAAAAGCTTGATTCAAAATAATCGTTCGATCCGCCTCCAATGCCGCAAAATGTATGCCGGCAATATGCATTAATTCCAAAGTCTGCATGCCAAAAATAGGAACATCAAAGCGGAAATCGTGGTGCGGCTTCGATGCTTTGACCAGTAACATTCCCTCCAAACCCAATGACTGTACCCGTCGAATCATGGCATCCGTCCCGTCAAAACCCTCGACCTGGATGACTGTCCCGGATTTCACAACGACACTTTGCCCAATATCTAAACGGGCAACCTCCGAAGCAATGTGAATTCCGTGGTTCACAATCCATGAATCTAAGGGAAAATTTTTCCCTAAACATACCACATCCGGATCCATAAAACTACGGCTGTCCAACACCCGAATCCCTATCCTTTCGATTTCACCACAAACGGTCGAAAAAATCGTATCGCCATTCCGTTCCTTTATTTTTCGCAGCAGACATAGAGCACGAATGTCGGGATGCAAATCCTTGAAAAATCGCAACGGCTTGATCTGCCCAGCTAAAATAACGTCGGAAATCCGCAAAGATCGTAATACCCGTAGCGCCTTTCCCAATTGACCAATGCGAATCTTCGCCCGATGTTCCTCGGAAAATTGTTCCCATAATAATGGCGAAGTCTCTCCTTCCAGTGCAATCAGTCGACAGCGAATCCCTAGCGCTAAAATACGTTGCGCTAAAAGCTTCGGATACTCTCCCCGACCCGCTATGATGGCTATGGTCGCAGCAGTACCATTAAAATCCTTGGGCAAAAATCTCTCCATAATTCCCCTGTCCTAAAATTATTCCTCCTCCAAAATGTTCATTGGGTCTCCAATCCATCATAGTTAATGCGGGAGTGCAGCATATTGAGTAGGGTAAAATAAAACGACCGACGCAACTCATCGATGTCACGGAATGTAACTAAACAATCATCCAATTGCCTTTCCCGTATTTTTCCGTCAATAATATTGTGCACCAATGTCTGGATGGACTGCGGCGTCGGATTGTAGAGCGACCGACTCGCAGCTTCGATGGAATCGGCTATGGATAAAATGAGCGTTTCCTTCGACCGTGGCCTGGGCCCATCGTATTTGAACGCCGATTTCTCAATCTCCGAAGGCAACGATACGGATTGTCCGGAAACAAGCCGAGCCTCCTCTTCCTGCTTCAACGCCTTGGAGTAAAAATAGCGAATGACCGTCGTACCATGGTGCTCCACAATGCCATCGATGATGCGTAACGGTAACCGGGCCGCCTTCGCAATGGCAACACCCTCCTTCACGTGACTCTTGATAATAAGCGCACTCATGAACGGTGTCTTTTCATCGTGCGGATTTTTATTGCTCTGATTTTCCGTGAAATATTCCGGCTTGACCAACTTCCCAATATCGTGGTACAGAGCTAAGGTCCGGCATAGAAACGGATTCGCCCGAATACTAATCGCCGCTTGTTCCGCTAAATTGGCTACCATTAAACTGTGATGATACGTCCCCGGCGCTAAAATCTGTAACTTCGTCAATAACGGATTTCTGTAATCCGTCAGTTCAACCAGACAAATATTGGTGCAACATTTGAATAGCGATTCAAAGAAAGGTAAAATTGTAAGGATGAACATGCTCACAAAGAGACAATTAAAAAATCCTATCAACATCTGTAGGAGACATATCTCCCGCGAAACGACATCACTAAAGAAAAAGATCAGCGGAACTAACGCGAATATACCCCCGCCCCAATAACCACTGCGCATAACCTGTGCCCGGATATAGGAATGGCGGACGCAGTACACTGACGTAAAAATAATTGCAAAGGAAATGATCAGAAACTCAATGGTCTGGGATAGCATGAGGCAGCAGAAAATCGACGTCACCACACCCAGTAGTGTACCCACGTAGGTTCGCAGGAGCAGCGTTCCCAATAATGCGGAAAAGGTCAATGGCATGGCATAGGGCAGTAAAAAAATGGGATCCATTAATTTCATTGTCGTCTCCGCTCCGTCGGGTAGGTGAATGAACGACATAATCCCCTGAAAAGCAC